>JAKFVK010000152.1 GCA_021732205.1 Hyphomicrobiales bacterium
AAGCTATGCCGGGCGGCACGCTGGCAGCGGTTCGCGCACTGCTGGAGGAGAGCCGGATAGATCTGCCGGCGACGCTTCCGCCCATGGCGGCCGGCGTTTTTGGTTATCTGGCTTACGATACGATCCGCCTCATCGAGCGGATCGGCCAGCCAAAACCCGACCCGCTGGGTGTGCCCGATGCCATTCTCATACGCCCGACGATTATCGTCATCTTTGATGCCGTCAGCGACGAGATCACGATTGTAACCCCCGTGCGCCCAAAACCCGGTGTCGGTGCCACGGCCGCCTATGCGCAGGCGTCCGAGCGATTGTCGCAGGTGGTGGACGCACTTGATCGCGGCATTTCAAAGGAACTCGACCAGACGAGCGCGATGAACGCGGTGCCGGCCATCTCGAATACAAGCCCCGCCGAATATCTGGCCATGGTGGCACGCGCCAAGGACTACATCGCCGCCGGTGACGCCTTCCAGATTGTCCTCTCGCAGCGCTTCGAAACGCCATTCGATCTGCCGCCCTTTTCTCTCTATCGCGCGCTACGACGCGTCAATCCGTCGCCCTTTCTCTATTTCCTCGATTTCGGGGCGTTTTCGATCGCCGGCTCATCGCCTGAAATCCTCGTGCGCGTGCGCGATGGCGAGGTGACAATAAGGCCCATCGCCGGCACCCTGCCGCGCGGCAAGAGCGAGGCCGAGGATCACGCCAACGCGGCGCGCTTGCTGGCCGACCCCAAGGAGCGGGCCGAACATCTGATGCTGCTCGATCTCGGGCGCAATGATGTCGGACGCGTCAGCCGCATCGGCACGGTGAAAGTAACCGACAGCTTTTTCATCGAGCGCTATTCCGAGGTCATGCACATCGTCTCCAATGTCGTGGGACGCCTTGCCGAGGGCTGCGATATTCTGCAGGCGCTCTTTGCGGGTTTTCCGGCCGGGACGGTGTCCGGCGCCCCCAAGGTGCGGGCTATGCAGATCATCAACGAGCTGGAAAAGGAAAAGCGAGGCATCTACGCCGGCTGCGTTGGCTATTTTTCTGCCAGCGGCGACATGGATACCTGCATTGTCCTGCGCACCGCCATCCTCAAGGACGGCAAGCTTTACGCCCAGGCGGGCGCCGGCATCGTCGCCGATTCAGTGCCGGAAAGCGAGCTTGCCGAATGCGTCAACAAGGCCCGCGCCCTCTTTCGCGCTGGCGAGGAAGCGATCCGTTTTGCCGGCAGCGCCAGACGCGGCCAGTGAACGGGCGGGGTTGACGCTTCGCGCGGCCCGTCGGATAGGTATGTCATGATCCTTGTCATCGACAATTACGACAGCTTCACCTTCAATCTCGTCCATTATCTGGGCGAACTGGGCGCTGAGACGCGTGTCGAGCGCAATGACGCATTGACCGTCGATCAGGCGATGGCCCTCGATCCCGAAGCGATCGTTATCTCGCCCGGCCCCTGCACCCCATCTGAAGCTGGCATTTCGCTACCCCTGGTCGCTCGCGCCGGGGCTCACATTCCGCTGTTTGGTGTTTGTCTTGGCCATCAGGCGATCGGTCAGGCCTTCGGTGGCTCCGTGGTCCGCGCGCCCCGGCCAATGCATGGCAAGACCAGCCGCATCCTTCATCGCGGGCGCGGAGTGTTTGCCGGCATCAACGGCCCCTTCGAGGCCACCCGCTATCACTCGCTCATCGTTGCCCGCGATAATCTGCCGACTGATCTGGACATCACCGCTGAAAGCGATGATGGCATCATCATGGGTTTCTCCCATCGCCATCTGCCCATCCACGGCGTGCAGTTCCATCCCGAGAGCATCGCCTCCGCCCACGGCCATCGCATCCTCAAGACATTCCTCGAACTAGCCGCGCGCTGGAATGCCGAGCAGCGCGCCGATGTTTCCGCCTGAGGCCGCGATGATCCAGCCCGCCGCCACCGATCTCAAACCCTTCATCGCCAAAGCCGCCGCCGGCCTCGCGCTGACGCGTGACGAGGCTCGCCAGGCCTTCAACGTCATCATGTCGGGCGAGGCGACGCCGTCGCAGATCGGCGGCTTCCTGATGGCGCTTCGCGTGCGCGGCGAAAGTATCGACGAGATCGCCGGCGCGGTCGAAGTCATGCGCTCCCGGATGTTGCGGGTGAGCGCGCCTGCCGGCGCGCTCGATATCGTCGGGACCGGTGGCGATGGTTCAGGCTCACTGAATATTTCAACCGCGTCAGCCATCGTTGCGGCAGGATGTGGCGTACCGATTGCCAAGCACGGCAATCGCGCCCTGTCCTCGCGCTCCGGCACCGCTGACACGCTGGCCGCCCTCGGTGTCAAGATCGAATTGGGGCCGGAGGCTATCACGCACTGCATCCGCACCGCTGGTATCGGCTTCATGTTCGCGCCCACCCATCATGCGGCGATGAAACATGTCGGCCCGACGCGCGTTGAACTTGCAACTCGCACCATCTTCAACATGCTGGGACCCTTGTCCAACCCGGCCGGCGTCAGGCGCCAGCTCGTCGGCGTCTTTGCTGAAACCTGGGTTGAACCGCTGGCAATTGTTCTGGGCCAGTTGGGCGCAGAGCATGTGTGGGTGATGCATGCCAGCGACGGCCTCGACGAAATCACCGTGAGCGGCGAAACCTCCGTTGCCGAGTATCGCGACGGCACTGTGCGTCTGTTTTCCGTGAAGCCCGAAGATGCGGGGCTCAAACTCCATCCGCGTGGCGCGCTTGCGGGCGGAGACGCCAAGCATAATGCCGAGGCCATCCGCGCCATGCTGGATGGCGAGCCAGGTGCCCATCGCGATGCCGTGCTGCTCAATGCCGGCGCCGGCCTCATTGTCGCTGGAAAAGTCAGCTCACTTGCTGAGGGAGCGGCGATGGCAGCGCAGGCCATCGACAATGGCAACGCGAGCGCGGTCCTCGCCCGCCTCATCGCCGCCTCGCAGGAGTGAGTGATTGAGCGATATCCTCACCCGCATCGAAGCCTATAAGCGCCGCGAGATCGCTGCGGCAAAGCTTGTACATCCGCCGACCGCACTGCGCGAAGCTGCTATCGCCGCCGCTGCTCCGCGCGGTTTCGTCGCAGCCCTTGCCAGGCGCAAGGCCGCCGGTTCGATCGGCCTCATCGCCGAGATCAAGAAGGCAAGCCCGTCCAAGGGTTTGATCCGCGCTGATTTTGATCCCCCTTCCCTCGCTGCAGCCTATGAGGCGGGCGGTGCTGCCTGCCTGTCGATCCTCACCGATGCGCCCTCGTTCCAGGGCGCGCTTGATTTCATGACAGCCGCCCGCGCGGCGACAAACCTGCCGGTGCTGCGCAAAGATTTTCTCTTTGATACCTACCAGGTGCTGGAAGCGCGCGCTGCCGGTGCGGATTGTATTCTTGTCATCCTCGCAGCCGTCGATGACCGGCTGGCGGCTGATCTTCTGCGTTCGGCTGCAGAGCTTGGAATGGATGCGCTGGTTGAAATCCATGATGCCGCAGAAGCGCATCGGGCAGTTGACCTCGGCGCCACCTTCATCGGCATCAATAATCGCAATCTGCGGACGTTTGACGTTTCGCTTGCAACCACGGAAGCGCTGGTGCCGCTGCTGCCGCCGGACGCGCTCATCGTCAGCGAGAGCGGAATTTTCAACCCTGCCGATATTGCCCGCATGCGAGCCTGTGGCGTCTCGACCTTTCTGGTTGGCGAAAGCCTGATGCGCCAGACGGATGTCGCCGCAGCAACGCGGGCGCTGCTGACACCGATTTCTCATCCGGCGGTGACCTCATGACGAACCCTGCCCTCTCACATCTCAACGCCGCCGGCGAAGCTCACATGGTCGATGTCGGCGCCAAGCCCGTGAGTGAGCGTGTGGCGATTGCCAGGGGCCATGTGGTGATGGCCCCCGCGACCATGGCAATCATTGCCTCCGGCAACGCCAAGAAAGGCGATGTGCTGGGCACTGCGCGCATTGCCGCCATCATGGCTGCCAAGAAAACCCATGAGTTGATCCCGCTCTGCCACCCCTTGCTGCTGAACGCTATCACCGTTGATCTAGCCATCGATGAGGATCTGCCCGGCATCAGCGTCACGGCGAGCGTGAAAGTCGCTGGCCAGACCGGTGTCGAGATGGAGGCATTGACCGCCGTCTCGCTTGCCTGCCTCACCATCTACGACATGGTGAAGGCGGTCGATCGTGGTATGCGGATCGAGGGGATTCATCTTGTTGAAAAGAGCGGTGGACGCTCGGGCCATTTCAGCGCCGGGGATCAGTCCGCGTGCTGAGCGTTGAGGAGGCGCGCCGCCGCATTCTGTCCGGCGTCAACCGTCTGCCTGCCGAAATCACGCCAATCGAGGACGCGCAGGGACGCGTTCTCGCCGATCCGCTATTGGCCCGTCTGTCGCAGCCGCCTTTCGCCTCTGCCGCCATGGATGGCTATGCGATACGGGCGATGGATGCGGCGCAGGACGTCTCGTTTCGCGTCATTGGTCAATCGGCGGCCGGAACGCCTTTCGCCGGCTGCCTCGGCGAACGTCAGGCGGTACGCATTTTCACCGGCGCGATCGTCCCCGCCGATGCCGACAAGGTTATCCCGCAGGAGTTCGCCAGTCGCGAGGGCGATGACGTCCGTTTTGCTGCGCTGCCATCCTCTCCCTTTGTCCGCGCGCTGGGGCTTGATTTCGGCCTCGGCGATGTGATCCTGGAGGCTGGCCATCAACTGGATGCGGCTGCCATCGGCCTGGCAGCGGCCGCCAATCATCGCCAGCTCAGCCTCGTCAGACGGCCGCGCATCGCCATTCTTGCAACCGGCGACGAGATCATACCCCCCGGAGCGATACGCTCCGACGGGCAGATCCATTCCTCCTCGCTCTATGCCGTGCGCGCCGCCTGCCTCGCCGCCGGCGCCGAAGTGATCAATCTTGGTATCGCTCGCGACGAGAGAGCGCTTCTGGCACAGCGTTTCACGGCGGCAATCGCCATACCGGCCGATGTGATGATCACGCTGGGCGGCGCCTCGGTCGGCGATCATGATCTGGTCCAGGAAACCTTCGCGCGGGCTGGTGGCGAACTCGGCTTCTGGCGTATCTCCATGCGCCCCGGCAAGCCGCTGATCTTTGGCACCGCCGGGTCGCTCCGCCTTCTTGGATTGCCCGGCAATCCGGTGTCGTCCTATGTCTGCTGCTGGCTTTTCGTCCTGCCACTGATACGCGCCCTCCTCGGGCTTGCATCTGAACCAAAGCTGTGTCTGGCCCGCCTCGGCGCCGATCTGGCTGCCAATGACGAGCGCGAAGACTACCTGCGCGCCCGCCTGGTCAGCGATCCGCACGGCACCATCACCGCCACTGCCTTCTCAAGACAGGATTCCTCGCTGCAATCTGTTCTCGCAAGCGCCAATGGCCTCATTCTGCGCCCTCCCCACGCTCCTGCCGCGCGCGCCGGAGAGATCTGTACCGTCCTGCCATTATACACCTGAGAGCGCGCTATTGATCGTTTGATCATTCTTCATTCTTTCTTCACGCTTGCGGAACACAACTAGAACAGGTATAAAAAGTTCCTGATTTGTTTCGCTGTGAGGAATCGCCAGACATGCTGACGCGCAAGCAATTTGAGCTGCTGATGTTCATTCACGAGCGCTTGAAGGAACAGGGCGTTCCCCCCTCTTTCGATGAAAT
>JAKFVK010000199.1 GCA_021732205.1 Hyphomicrobiales bacterium
CCGGAACGGGTGACGGCGATCGAGGTTTATACCAGCAATCCCGACCGGCTCAACGAGGTCCGCGAGGGGCTTAACAACGCGGTCGAGCGCGCGATTTATGTCGGTGACTGGCGCCAGCGCAACGGGGCGCTGTTCAATGCGCTGCAGGTCGAACGCAACGTGATGTTCCTTATCCTCACGCTGATCGTTCTGGTGGCAGCGCTCAACATCATCTCCGGCCTCATCATGCTGGTGAAGGACAAGGCCCATGACATCGCCATCCTGCGCACCATGGGTGCAACGCGCGGGACGATCCTGCGCGTGTTCCTGATTGTCGGCGCCTCGATTGGTGTGGTTGGCACGCTTGGCGGTCTGGCGCTTGGCCTTCTCGTCTGCGCCAACATCCAGTCCATCCAGGATGCGGTTTCATGGGCGTCGGGCACCAATCTGTGGGATCCGACGGTGCGCTTCCTCACTCAAATTCCCGCCGATATCGATCGCGGTGAGACGGTTGCCGTTATCTGCATGGCGCTCACCCTGTCGCTGCTGGCGACGCTCTACCCGTCATGGCGGGCAGCAGCGCTCGATCCGATTGACGCGCTGCGCTACGAATGACGGTGATCGCCCCTCTGATCATTACCGATGTGGTGCGCCGCTACGCGCAGGGCACGACGGCGCTCACGGTTCTTGATGGTGCCAGCATGCGGCTTGAGGCGGGTGAAATTGTCGCGCTGGTGGCACCATCAGGCGCGGGTAAATCGACGCTGCTGCATATGGCCGGATTACTGGAGCGGCCCGATAGCGGGGATGTTCTGATTGATGGCGCTGCGACCGCGCGGCTGGCCGACAGCGAACGGACGCGGCTCAGGCGCAATCGCATCGGATTTGTCTATCAATTCCATCATCTCCTGCCGGAATTCTCGGCGCGAGAGAATGTGGTTCTCGCCCAGCAGATTGCCGGCGAGGAGATTGGCCAGGCGCGCCTGCGGGCCGATGAATTGCTGGCGATGCTGGGGCTGGCCAAGCGCCTCCACCATCGCCCCGGTGAGCTTTCAGGCGGCGAACAGCAGCGCGTCGCCATTGCGCGGGCCATCGCCAACCGACCAGCAATCCTCCTTGCCGATGAGCCGACCGGCAATCTTGATCCGAAAACCGCGCAGGACGTGTTCCACACGCTGCGTGACGTGGTGCGCAACAGTTCTCTGGCGGCGCTGATTGCCACCCATAACATGGATATCGCCGCGCAAATGGACCGCCGCGTCACCTTGCTGGATGGGAAAATACGTTCTGAATGAAGGCGTTATCCACTGTTTTTCTCGGCCACTTGACAAAAGAACAAAACAAGAACAATAAGATGTCATCTACGCAGGGAGAGAAATATGATGCAAGCGATTTTCGATGAAGCGGCAGCGGTGGTGTGTGTGGGATTGTTCACCGCCTCGACCTGGCTGTGGCTGGCGACCTTTGCCGGGGGATGATGACAACGTGCTGCGGATGCATGTCTTGCCTTTAGCCGATCAGGACGTCAGTTTGACTGCTCATGGCAAGAGGAGCGCAGATTGGCACGGCAGGCCCAGCCAGCAGGCAAGACCAGATCAGGACCGGGCTTTGTTCATTTACGGGTGAGTTCTGCCTATTCGCTTCTGGAAGGGGCCTTGCCGGTCGGTGTGCTGGTTGACCTTGCCAAAGCGGATCATCAGCCGGCAATCGCCGTTGCCGACGGCAATAACCTCTTCGGTGCTCTTGAATTTTCTGAAAAGGCGTCAGGTTCCGGCGTCCAGCCCATCATCGGTATGCGACTATGTGTCGATTTTGCCGATCGTGAACCGGCGCGTGACGGGCGGTTGCCGGGTTTGGCGCATATCGTTGTGCTGGCACAGGATGAGCAGGGATATCGCAATCTCATGGTGCTTTCGAGCCGCGCCCATCTTGATTCCCCGGCCGGTGGCGACATTCACGTCGGCTGGGCGGTGCTTGAAGCCCATGCGGCCGGATTGATCGCCCTCACAGGCGGGGCTGGTGGGCCGATTGACGAGGCGTTGAAAGAGGGGCGACTTGAAGAGGCTCGTGCGCGGCTGGCGCGCCTTGCGGCACTTTTCGATCGGCGGCTCTATGTGGAAATCCAGCGCCATGGCCTGGCGGTGCAGCGACGGGTCGAGGGGCCACTGGTCGAGCTTGCTGATGCGGCGGGCCTGCCGCTTGTTGCCACGAATGATTGCCATTTTGCCCGGCGCGAGGATTATGAGGCGCATGATGCGCTGCTATGCATTGCCGAAGGCCGGCATCTGGCGGAAACGGACCGCCGGCAATTGACGCCAGAGCATTATCTGAAGAGCCGGGCTGAAATGGCGGATCTCTTTGTTGATCTGCCCGAGGCGCTCGCCAACAGCGTGGAGATTGCCCGGCGCTGCCATGTGCGACCGGTGGTGCGGACGCCGATTCTGCCACGCTTCACCAGCGGGGGGGAGGGCGACGGGCTGGCGAGTGAGGCTGGCGAATGTCGTCGGCAGGCCGAGGAAGGGCTGGCGCGCCGGTTGGCCGGGCATGGACCAGCGCCGGGTCTTGCCTTGGCCGATTATCACCGGCGTCTTGATTTCGAACTCGAAGTGATCGAGCGGATGAAATATCCCGGCTATTTCCTGATCGTCGCTGATTTCATCAAATGGGCGAAGGCGCGTGGCATTCCCGTTGGCCCGGGGCGTGGGTCCGGCGCGGGATCGCTTGTTGCCTATGCGCTGACGATTACTGATCTTGACCCCTTGCGCTTCGGACTTTTCTTCGAGCGCTTCCTCAATCCCGAGCGCGTGTCGATGCCGGATTTCGACATCGATTTCTGCCAGGAGCGGCGTGATGAGGTGATTGGCTATGTGCAGGAGCGCTATGGGCGCGACCGGGTGGCGCAGATCATCACCTTCGGTACGTTGCAGGCGCGCGGCGTCATGCGCGATGTGGGGCGTGTTCTCGAAATGCCGTATGGTCAGGTCGACAAGCTGACCAAGCTGGTGCCGCAGAACCCGGCGGCCCCGGTCCGTCTTCAGCAGGCGATTGCAGGCGAGCCTAAATTATCGCAGGAGGCTGCCGACAATCCGGTGGTGCGGCGCATGCTCGACATCGCCGGCAAGCTTGAGGGCCTCAATCGCCATGCCTCGACCCATGCCGCCGGGCTGGTGATTGCCGATCGACCGCTCGAACAGCTGGTACCGCTTTACCGCGACCCCAAATCCAACATGCCGGTGACCCAGTTCAACATGAAATGGGTGGAGCAGGCGGGGCTCGTCAAATTCGATTTCCTCGGGTTGAAAACTCTGACGGTCTTGCAATCGGCGGTTGAATTGCTGAGCAAGCGTGGTGTGGCCATTGATCTTTCGGCCATACCGCTTGATGACGCGCCGACATTTGCCATGCTGTCGGCTGGCGATACGGTTGGCGTCTTCCAGCTTGAAAGTTCGGGCATGCGCCGCGCCGTGCTCGACATGCGGCCTGATCGCTTCGAGGACCTCATCGCGCTTGTGGCCCTCTACCGGCCCGGCCCGATGGCGAACATCCCGATCTATTGTATGCGCAAGCACGGCGAGGAGCCGATCGAATATATTCACCCCGTACTGGCGCCGATCCTCAACGAGACCTTCGGCGTCATCACCTATCAGGAGCAGGTGCAGCAGATCGCCCGTGATCTGGCCGGCTACAGCCTTGGAGAAGCCGATCTTCTCAGGCGTGCCATGGGTAAAAAGATCCAGTCGGAAATGAATGCCCAGCGTGGGCGCTTTGTCAGCGGCGCGGTGGAGCGCAATGTGCCGCGCGGCGATGCCGAGGCAATCTTCGACGCCTGCTCGAAATTTGCCGAGTATGGCTTCAACAAGGGCCATTCGGCACCTTATGCGCTGATCAGCTACCAGACAGCCTATCTCAAGGCCAATTTCCCGGTTGAGTTTCTTGCAGCGTCCATGACGCATGAAAGCAGCGACACGGACAAGCTGTCGGAATTTCGCGAAGAAGCGCGCCGGCTGGGAATTCGCATCCGCCCGCCAAATATCAATGAAGGGGGGGCGGTTTTCGACGTGGCGCAAGGCGAGATCATTTATGCGCTGGCAGCGCTCAAGGGTGTGGGCAAGGCTGCCGTCGAGCAGGTGATGGCTGTGCGCGCCAGCGGCGGGCCGTTTCGTGACATGGATGATTTCACCAGCCGCATCCCCCCGCGCACCGTCAACAAGCGGATGGTTGAGACCCTGGCGGCTGCCGGGGCATTTGACTGTTTTGATGTTGATCGCGCTGCGGCCTTTGCCGGGGCGGAACGCATTTTGACCCTTATCCAGTCGCAGGATGACGGGCAGAGCGGGCAGGGCGGCCTGTTCAGCGATGACAGCGCGCGGCGGCGCGTGCGCCTGCCTGCAACCGAGCCATGGCTGCCGAGCGAGCGTCTGCAGAAGGAATATGACGCTATCGGCTTTTTTCTGTCCGGTCATCCGCTCGATGATTACCGCCCGATATTGCAGCGGCTGCGGGTACAGAATATCGCCGATTTCCAGAAGGCGGCGCGGGCGGGGGCGAGTGTTGGCAAGCTGGCGGGCGTGGTGTTGGCAAAGCAGGAACGGCGGACCAAGACCGGCAATAAAATCGCCATTGTGACATTGTCAGACGCGTCGGGCAGTTATGAGGTCGTGTGTTTTCAGGATCTTCTCAATAGTGCGCGCGAGTTGTTCGAGAGCGGCAACCGGTTGCAACTCATGGTTGGTGCTGAGGCAAGCGGCGATGAGGTGAGGTTGCGCCTGCGTGGTGTGGAGCGGCTTGATGATGTCGCAAGTCAGGCGGCCAGCAGTCAGTCTCTGCGTATTTTCTGTCGCGACGAGCGCCCTCTGGAGGGCGTCGCGCGCCGGCTGGCGGGGCGTGGCAGGGCGCAGGTGTCGTTCGTGCTGCTGCTTGATGGCGCGCGCGAGGTCGAGATCAAGCTGCCGGGCGGCTTTGACGTCTCGCCGCAGATCGCCAGCGCCATCAAGGCGGTTCCTGGCGTGGTCAGCGTCGAGCAGGCATGATCGGGCAGGCAATATCATGTCGCACCTTGCGCTTTGCGGGTAATCAGGCTAGGAGCGCGCCATCTCACACGCGACGGGGATGGTGACGGGTTTCCCGTTGCCGGCTCCACCGGTGCCGACCATGTCGGCTGGCGTCGCGGCGGTCCAACCGGAATCACAGGAGAATGAGCCATGGCTCTGCCGGAAATTTCTATGCGTAACCTGCTGGAAGCAGGTGTTCATTTTGGCCATCAGTCGCATCGCTGGAATCCCAAGATGTCGCCCTTTCTCTATGGGGTGCGCAACGGGGTGCACATTATCGATCTGTCGCAGACGGTGCCGATGCTGCATCGCGCGCTCCAGGCGATCTCGGATGTGGTGTCGGGTGGCGGTCGTGTGTTGTTCGTTGGCACCAAACGCCAGGCGCAGGACGTGGTGGCGGAAGCTGCCAAGCGCTGCGGTCAGTTCTACGTCAACCGCCGCTGGCTCGGCGGCACGCTCACCAACTGGAAAACGGTGTCGAATTCGATCTCGCGCCTGAAGAAGCTTGAAGAAATGCTCGCGGGCGAGGCCCAGGGTTTCACCAAGAAAGAGCGCCTGACGCTGCAGCGCGAAATGGAAAAGCTTG
>JAKFVK010000128.1 GCA_021732205.1 Hyphomicrobiales bacterium
AAACGACAGCGCTGCTTCCAGAAGGATGGCGCTTGCCATCTCAAGGGTTGCAACCACGATCAGATGGGGCGCTACATTGGGGAGGATTTCACCAAACAGGATGCGCCAGCGCGAGGCACCGATGGCTTCAGCCGCCGTCACATAATCAAGCGAGCGAACCTGCTGGGTTGCGCTGCGGATAACCACGGCGAAGCGGTCCCATTTGAGAAGGCCGAGGACCAGGATCACCACTGCAAGCGAACTGCCGATCAGCGCGACAACCGCCAGCGCCACGAGGATCACCGGCATCGCGAGGCGCGTCGTGACCAGAAACGACACCGCGATGTCGACCTTGCCACCGAAATATCCCGCCGCCAGCCCCATCACCGTGCCGATGACACCCGCGAGGGCGGCGACACAAAAGCCGATCAGCAGGGAAATGCGGGCGCCGAAAAGCAGGCGCGCCAGATAATCGCGCCCCAGCGGATCGGTGCCAAGGAGGTGATCCCAATTGCCCTTGGCATACCATAGCGGCGGGATCGTGCGGCGCGTCAGATCCTGCGCATAAGGGTCGTGCGTGGCAAGAGCCGGAGCAAAAACGGCAAGGGTGACAAAAACGCCGATCAGCGCCAGGCCGATCATGAGCGCCGGCTCGCGGAGCGCGCGGTGTGCAAAGCCCGTGGCGGCGCTGTCCTCGGCTGCCGATGGGCTTGGCTCTGCAGCGATCGTCATCTCATGCCACACGGATGCGCGGATCAAGCCAGGCATTGGCAATATCAGCCATCAGCGTCAGGCCGACATAGATGAGGGAGAGCAGGAGAACGACCACCTGCATGACCGGAAAATCCTTGTTGGCGATGCTCTGATAGGCAAGATAGCCCAGGCCATCGAGGGCGAAGATGGTTTCAATCACCACCGAGCCGCCAAGCAGGAACCCTAATTGAACTGCCGTCAGGGCGACCACCGGCACGATGGCGTTTCGCAGCGCATGCTTGAAGATGACAAGCCGCGCCGGCAGGCCCTTGGCGCGTGCGGTGCGGACATAATCCGCCGACAGAACCTCGATCATGCCGGCCCGGATGATCCGCATGAAAGCCGGCGCAGCATAGTAACCAAGCGCAATCGTCGGCATGACGAAATGCTTCCACGTGCCTGATCCCGACACAGGCAGCCAGCGCAACGTGATCGAAAAGACCATGATCAATAACAATGCGAAGAAGAAATTCGGCAATGCCTGCCCGATGACGGCCAGACCAAGCGCCAGCCGGTCAATCAGGCTGTTGCGGTAAAGGGCAGCGATGATGCCAAGGGGGATGGCAATGAGAAGCGAGAAGACGAGAGAGGAGAGCCCGAGCACAAGTGTTGTCGGCAGCTTGGAAAGGACGAGGCTCGCAACATCGGTCTTGAAATAGAGCGAGGTGCCGAAATCACCCCTCATCACCCGCCACAGCCACTCACCATACTGGACGATCACCGGCCGGTCGAGGCCGTAAATTTTGCGCACGGCCTCGATATCAGCCTGCTGCGCGCCCTCGCCGGCAAGCGCGGTTGCGACATCACCCGACAGCCGCAAAAGAAGGAAAGCGATGATCGACACCGCCAGCGCAACCGCCAGCGCAAGAGCGAGCCGCGTGACAACAAAACGGGCCATGGGCGGGGCCTACTTGTATCGCATCTCCCAGAAACGCGGCAGCTCGTCCGGGTATGCCTTGAAGTCAAGCGCCGCTGCCGCCGCGTAATAGACCGGCAGCGAGTAAAGCGGGACCGCATAGGCCTTGTCGGCGATGATCTTGAGCGCGCCTTTATAGGCGTCCCTGCGCGTCGCCAGATCGACCGAATTATCACCCTTGTTCAGCAGGTCGCGGACCTGCTCGTCGCGGGTGATATCTTCGGCCCGGAAGGCAAAATAATTAGGTGTTGAAGCCGACGTGTCGTTGACCGAAAACGACCCCCAGGTCTGGTGGGTCAGCATCGCCTTGCCCGACGTGATCACATCACGAAGGGCGGCGTATTGCAGGAAGCGCAGATTGGTGCGAATGCCGACCGCCTTGAGATAGCCGATAATGGCTTCCGTCTGGTTGCGTTCCCGGTAGGCGACAATGTCGAGATCAAGACCGTTGGCAAAACCAGCTTCGGCGAGCAATGCTTTCGCCTTGGCCGGATCATAGGCGTAGCGCGCAGCCCCCTCATCGGTACAGCCAACCTGGGTAGGGAAGCAGATCGTCGCCAGCGCCCGCGAGCCGGCACCGACAATGTTCTTCACCATCGCTTCGCGGTCAATTGCATGGTTGATCGCCCGACGCACCCGCTCATCGCGCAGCGCCGGCGCTGGCGTATTGTCGAGAATGTTCATCTGCATGAACACAATACGCATGGTCTCGCCGGAGACGACCTGGAGCGTCGGCACGGCCTGCAACTGGTCGGCCTGATCCTTCGGCACGCTCATGATGAAATCGAGACCATCGGACAGAATTTCCGCCAATTGCGTCTGACGATCGGGAATAAAGCGAATGTCGATCCTGTTGATTTTTGCCTGCGCCTTGGGGGAGGCTTTGAAATAGGCGGGGTTCCGCTCCAGCGTGATGGATTTGCCCGGTGAGTAGGCCGTGACCTTGAACGGGCCTGAACCCACCGGCTTCTCGTTCTGTCCCTTCGGGCCAACCTTCTCATAATAGGCATGGGGATGGATCACGATCGGGCCAGCGAAATATTCAACAGCTGCCGGAAAGACCTTCTTGGTCGTCACGCGGACGCGATATTTGTCGATCTTCTCCGCCTTGTCGATCCAGCTCACATTGGTCTGGGTGACCACTTTGTTTTCAGGCTTTGACACGAAATTCAGCGTATAAACCACGTCATCGGCGTCGAACTCGTCGCCATTATGGAATGTCACGCCCTGACGCAGCGTGAATTCATACGTCCTGTCGTCAATCTGCTTCCAGCTTTCGGCAAGCTGGCCCTTGTACTCATTCGTCTGCGGATCACGATAGATCAGCGTGTCCCAGACATGCTGGCCGATAATGACGCCAATGCGGACATTGTTGAAATAGGGATCGACATTCTCCGGCGCCTGATCATAGGCAAAGCGGATGGAGTTATCGGCTTTGCCGGCGCTGGCAGGAAGCGGCGCGACAAAAACCCCGAGCGCCAGGATCCCGAGCCCCAGGACAAATCCCACAATCCATTTGCCACCCATC
This sequence comes from Hyphomicrobiales bacterium, assembly GCA_021732205.1. Classification (GTDB taxonomy): domain Bacteria; phylum Pseudomonadota; class Alphaproteobacteria; order Rhizobiales; family UBA4765; genus Raskinella. The sequence continues at coordinate 3,177 of JAKFVK010000128.1, forward strand.
ATCCATCTCCCATGCCAGACCATACCCGTCCCCTCCGCCATTCTGCCGAGAACGAGGCTGTGGGCAAGCCGGTTGTTTATTCGTGCGAAATCCCGACAGCCTCGCCGTCGGCGAATTCGGCAAGGATCGCCGCCGTATGCTGACCCAGAGCCGGGACCCCATCCATGCGCCCCGTCCATGCGCTGCCCGCCACCGGCATGAGGCTGGGGATAGCCCCGTTGGGTGTCTCGATCATGCCCCATCGGGCGCGAGCGGCAAGTTGCGGGTGCGCCCATACATCGGCAAGGCTGTTGACCCTTGCCGTGCCGATGCCGGCTTCATCGAGCCGCGCCATCGCCGCAACTGTCGACAAACCGGCAAGGGTTGGCACGACAATATCATCAAGCAGCGCGCGGTTGTGCGCCCGCCCGGCATTGCCGCGAAACCGCGGATCGCTTGCCACATCCTGGCGCTCAAGAACAATAGCCGCAAAGCTCTCCCATTCGCGATCGTTCTGCAGGCCAAAGAGCACCGCGCCATCGGCCGTCTTGAACGGACCGTAAGGGTAGATGGTCGCGTGCTCGGCGCCTGAACGGGATGGCGGGCTCGCGCCATCATAGGCGTAATAGAGCGGGTAACCCATCCATTCGGTGAGCGCTTCCAGCATCGAGATATCAATGATGTCACCCTCGCCCGTTCGTCCCCGCCGGATGAGAGCGGCCAATATCGCGCTTTCCGCCGCAACGCCCGCAGCGATATCGACTATCGAAATGCCTGCCTTGACGGGTGTCTCCGCAGTTCCGGTGATTGACAGGAAGCCGCCCTCTGCCTGGATCAGCAGATCATAGGCTTTGCGCGCCGACCACGGCCCCCCTTCGCCGTAGCCGGAGATCGAACAGCAGATGAGACGGGGATGCGTTGCCCGCAAGGTCGGCGCATCAAGACCAAGACGAGCAACGGCGCCTGGCGCCAGATTCTGGATGAAGACGTCGGCGTGCGCGATGATGCGCTTCAGGGACGCAACATCAGCGGCCTGTTTGAGATCGAGCGTCAGGCTTTCCTTGGAGCGGTTGCACCACACGAAATGGCTCGACAGGCCACGCGCCCGCTCGTCATAGGCACGCGCGAAATCGCCGCCATCCGGGCGCTCGACCTTGATCACCCGCGCGCCCTGGTCAGCAAGCCGGCGGCTGCAATAGGGCGCGGCAATCGCCTGTTCAAGCGACACAACCAGCAATCCGTCGAGCGGGCGGGTCACGAAATCACATCCTGCCGGGCGATATGGGCTTCAGCGCGCATCGCCACGCGGCCATCGTCCGTACACGCCCATAGCTTGATCAAACCCTCGCCGTCGGGCGGCGACCCGTGCAGGGACAAATTGGCTCCGTCAAAGACGGGGGACAGGGCACGAAAGCTGTAGGCCGTGATGGCCGCCCCCGGCATATGACGATGAACGAGATCAAGAAGCAGCGTCGCAATCAGCGGTCCATGAACGATAAGGCCCGGATAACCCTCGACCTCCGTTACATAAGGCCTGTCATAATGGATGCGATGACCATTGAAGGTGAGCGCTGAATAGCGAAACAGCAGGACGGCATCGGGCACAAGCTCCCGCCGCCACATGCCCGCCTGAGCCGTCTCGCCAGAAAGCTTGACCGCCGCACCCATGGCCCCGCGATAGACGATATCATGCTCTTCGCTCACCAGCAGCGTGCCGCCTGCCTGCGAAATCTCATGGCGGACGGTAACGAACACGAGCTCGCCGGAGGCGCCCTGCTTGCGGGTGACCGACGAAATTATTGATCGCCTCTCGACCGCCATGCCGATGTGCATATCGCCATGAAACGTCAGACTGCTGCCAGCCCACATGCGCCGCGGCAGGTGATGGACCGGCGGCAGGAACCCGCCGCGCACCGCGTGCCCGTCCGTTCCGATCTGTGATTGCGGCGTCTGCGGCAGGAAGAGGCACCAATGGCCGAGCGGGCGCAGCGCCGCGCCATCCCTCCTCACGCCTGAATCAAGCGTTGCTTCCAGGCGATCGACAAGGCCAGCCGTCACAATGTCGCGCGCCATCTCGCTGCGCCCGACCCAGTCATTATAGGCTTCGCTCATCTTCCCTCGCATCTGTACAGCCGTGATACTCCTCGCCAACCTGCAAGCGAAACTGGCAGGATGGCAAGCGCGCGATCCACCGCGTTTCACCTCAGGGAAAACATCATGGCTGAAAGCGAACAATTCAACAAAGGTCTAGAAATCCGTCGCCAGGTGCTGGGGGCTGATTATGTCGATGGCTCGATCGCCCGCGCCGACGACTTCATGATGGCGTTTCAGCGCATCACCACCGAATGGTGCTGGGGCTTTGCCTGGACCCGTCCGGGCCTTGATCTCAAGACGCGCTCGATGCTCAATCTCGCCATGCTGACCGCACTCAGCAAGCCAAGCGA
>JAKFVK010000131.1 GCA_021732205.1 Hyphomicrobiales bacterium
GCGCCGAAAAGCCCCGTCATCACCAGCTTGACGACGATATGCGCCTGCACGAACAGCCCGACGAACGAGAAATCGCTCACATTGGAAAGGGCAGCAACCTCAACGGGCGTAGCCATGAATATTCACCTTCGCTGTCCGCTCTGCGTTACGGACGAAATGGAAGCGGGGCACACAGGGTTAAGGGGTGAGCCGGCTCGTCGGCGGATTGGAATTTACGAAAATTCAAGCCGAAACCGAGCGAACGGCTGCTCCCTTGACCGTGGAATGGGACGAAACTAGGGCGTTCGGCCCGAACCATAAGGTTACAAACCGCCTTTTTGGTTAAGGAAGCATGAACAGGCCGGATTTTCTGCGGATTTACCGCGCTGGATATCCGCTCAATGCCGCCACGACATCAGTTGCCGTGCCGCCTCGATCCTCGATTTGGGGGCGGTGGCAAGCTGGGCGCGCAGTCGCCCGCCAATGCGCAATGGTCGTCCATCGCCAGCGATCAACGCCACCTGGACCAGCGCGCCGACCAGATAGGTGTCGCTCGTCCAGATCGACTGATAGAGGGTGATGGACGCGCCTTTAAGGGTGATCGCCGACGTCCTGACCTCGATGACGTCTTCGATACGCGCCGGTCGGCGGTAATCAATCGTCATCCGCCGCACGACAAATCCTGCGGCGTCCCCTTCTTCCGCCAGTTCGCGCTGCGATATCGCCAGCACCCTGAGCATATCCGAGCGCCCCCGTTCCATGAAGCGGACATAGGCGGCGTGATAGACGAGCCCAGTGAAATCAGTGTCCTCGTGATAGATGCGCACTGGCAGGACATGTTCGCCATCAACGATGCGCCCGGCAAGATCGGGCCATGTCGTTCCTACCGTTTCATCGCCCGTATCGCTCATGGAAGGTCCGTGGAGGAGGCAAAAGGATGCATTGCTCAATCCTCCGGGCTGTTGCCGGACGCAAAGAAGTCGAACTGCGCCGCCCCCGGGGGTGGAGCCTCCAGGCCAAGATGGCCAAAGGCTGACGGGGTGAGCAATCGCCCGCGCGGGGTGCGCTGCAAAAAGCCCTGTTGCAAAAGAAACGGCTCGACAATCTCCTCCAGCGCATCGCGCGGCTCGGAAAGGGCCGCCGCAATCGTATCGATCCCAACCGGCCCGCCGCCATAGCTCCGCGCGATGATGCCAAGATAGCGCCGGTCAAGCGTATCAAGCCCCAGCCGATCAACATCAAGCGCGCCCAGCGCCCGATCAGCCAGTGCCGCATCAATGGTGGGCGCGCCGGCGACGGAGGCAAAATCCCGCACCCGGCGCAGCAGCCGCCCGGCGATGCGCGGCGTGCCGCGCGCCCGCTTGGCGATCTCGCGGGCCCCGTCTTCGCTAATTGCCGCCGCCAGCACACGCGCCGCCCGCTTGACGATGAGTTCCAGCTCCTCGATCGTGTAAAACGACAGCCTCACATGAATGCCGAAACGGTCGCGCAGCGGCGTCGTCAGCAGCCCGATCCGCGTTGTCGCGCCAATCAGCGTGAATTTATTGAGATCGATCCTGACCGAGCGCGCGGCCGGACCCTCGCCGATGATGAGATCTAGCTGGAAATCCTCCATCGCCGGGTAGAGGATTTCCTCGACCGCTGGCGACAGACGATGAATTTCATCGATGAACAACACATCGCGCGGCTCCAGATTGGTGAGAAGCGCCGCCAGATCGCCGGCCTTGGCAATCACCGGGCCTGATGTGGAGCGAAAACCCACCCCAAGCTCGCGCGCCATGATTTGCGCCAGCGTCGTCTTGCCAAGACCCGGCGGCCCGGCAAACAATACATGGTCAAGCGCCTCCTCGCGCTTTCCCGCCGCCTGAATAAACACCGAGAGGTTCGAGCGCGCCTGCGCCTGGCCGACGAAATCAGTGAGGCGTTGGGGACGGATATGCGCTTCAACTTCGTCCTCGACACCCTGTTGGGCAGCCACCACGCGGCTCCCGCTGCTCATCGCTGCCTGCCCCTGCCGCGCCCAGCCATCACCGCGCCAATTCCCTTAACCCAAGTTTGATGAGGAGTGCTGCATGCGCCCCCTCGCCGGCCGTTTTCATTGCCGCTGCCACCGCCGCTGCCGCCTGCGGCTGACCGTAGCCGAGATTAACCAGCGCCGACACCGCATCCATCACAGCACTCGGCATCGCGGCTTCATCCGCCGGTCCGGCAAGGCGCGCGGCCAGCGGGTCGATGCCGACCAAAGCCGGGGCTTTTCCCTTAAGCTCGGCGACGATGCGCTGCGCCAGCTTCGGGCCAACGCCCGGTGTGCGGCCAATGGCTGCCTTGTCCTGGAGCGCCACCGCGCTTGCAAGCTCGGAAGGGCGCAATGTCGACAGCAGCGCCAGAGCGACCTTGGCACCCACCCCCTGGACTGTCAGCGCCAGGCGGAACCAGTCGCGCTCGGCAAGGCTTGCAAACCCGAACAGGCGGATCATGTCCTCGCGTACATGCGTCTCGATCCACAGGCTCGCCCGCTCGCCTTTCTGCGGCAGGCCGGTCAGGGTGCGCGATGAACAGAAGACCACATAGCCAACGCCGCCGACATCGATGATGACATGATCATCCCCATAGTCATCGACGAGCCCTGTGAGTTTTCCGATCATCGAACGAACCTAGGCCGATTCGCGCGCTGGCGTCGCGCTCAGCCGGGCGATCTGCCGGTGATGGGCATGCGTGATGGCAATCGCCAGCGCGTCAGCAGCGTCAGCCGAGGTGATTTTCGCCGTTGGCAGCAGGATTTCGACCATGCGCCTGATCTGTGCCTTGTCGGCATGGCCGGCGCCAACCACGGTTTTCTTGACCAGATTGGCTCCATATTCACCCACCTGCAGCCCGGCGAGCGCCGGCACCAGCAGGGCAACGCCGCGCGCCTGACCAAGCTTCAGGGTCGATTCGGGATTGATGCTGACGAAGGTCACCTCGACTGCGGCATCCTGCGGCTCGAATGCTGCAATAACATCGCGCAAACCATCATGGATCGCCTTCAGGCGCTCGCTGAGGGCGACATCGGCGGGGATCAACAGCACGCCGCAGGCAACAAAGCTGAGCCGCGAACCGGCATGCTCGATCACCCCCCAGCCTGTCCGCCTTAAGCCCGGATCAATGCCGATGATGCGCACCTTCCCGCTCACCGGCCGCTCCCCTCAGGCCGAAAGCTTGGAGAGCAGGTTGTCCGAGGCTTCGAAATTGGCATAAACCTTCTGCACATCGTCATGCTCGTCGAGTTGGCTGACAAGACGCACCACTTTCTCGCCGGTCTCATCATCAACCGGCACAGTTGTTTGCGGCTTCCACGTCAGCAGCGATTTCTGCGGCTCGCCAAACCGCCCTTCCAGCGCCTTCGCCATGTCCGCCAGACGTTCAGGCGCGCACCAGACCCGGTGCACCTGCGCTTCGCTCGTCACATCATCGGCACCCGCATCGATGGCGGCCTCCAGCATCGTGTCAGCATCACTCACACTGCCAGCGAATTCGACGAGGCCCACCCGGTCGAACATGAACGACACAGCCCCTGTTTCAGCCAGCGCTCCGCCGCTCTTGGTAAAAAGCGAGCGCACATCCGAGGCCGTGCGATTGCGGTTATCCGTTAGCGCCTCGACAATGACGGCAACCCCGCCCGGCCCGTAACCTTCATAACGAATTTCATCATAGCTCTCCGCATCCCCGCCGACGGCCTTCGAAATCGCCCGCTCGATGCGATCCTTGGGCATGTTTTCAGCCCGCGCCGCCAGCACGGCGGCCCGCAAACGCGGGTTCATCGCCGGATCGGGCAGGCCCATCTTGGCTGCAACCGTGATTTCACGCGCCAGCTTGCTGAACAGGCGCGAGCGGACCGCATCCTGCTTGCCCTTGCGATGCATGATGTTGGCGAATTGTGAATGACCGGCCATGCCCTGCTCCTTGAGCCGCACCTCAGACGGGCTCGGCCTTCATCAGGATGCGGAAAATAGGCGCCTCGAGGGAAAAAATCCATGCCCTCGCGCGTGATCAGCCCCAGGGCGGCGCAGCTGGCTGCAGCAGCCCACCTATCCGTACCCCGTGACAGGCGCGCGCCAGACCGGTCCTGTCATCAATCTCGACCGCCAGCCCCGAGACCGTTGCCTCGCCATCCGCCGGCTCGAAGCGCCCCGAGGGCAGAGCATGGACAAAACGATGCAATGGTTCGGCCGCTTTCATGCCGATAATCGAATCATAATCGCCACACATACCGATATCGGTGCAAAAGGCCGTCCCCCCCGGCAGAATACGATGATCAGCGGTCGGCACATGGGTGTGGGTGCCGATGACCGCGCTCACCCGCCCGTCGCAGAAGCGCCCGATACCCTGTTTCTCACTCGTCACCTCGCAATGGGCATCAACCACAATGATGTCGGCGACTTCTTTCAGCGGGGCCGCCGTCAATTCACGCTCAAGCGCGGCGAAGGGATCATCAAGCTGGGGATGCATGTGGACGCGCCCCATCACGTTGATGGCAAGCAGCCTGGCGCCATTACGCAAACTCACCAAGCTTGCGCCACGCCCCGGCGTGCCGGAAGGATAATTGAGCGGTCGCACCAGCCGGTCGACCCGGTCGATGAACACCAGCGCCTCGCGCTGATCGAACGCATGATTACCAAGTGTGATGACATCGGCGCCGGCTGCAATGAGTTCATCGAAAATCGCTTCCGTAATGCCAAAACCCCCGGCGGCGTTCTCGCCATTGACGACCACCGCATCAAGCTTCCAGGCCGCTACCAGCCCGGGAAGCAGATTGGTGACGGCCACGCGCCCGCTGCGCCCGACCACATCGCCCAGAATAAGAAGCCGCATTGCTAATCCCGCTCTTGTTGCTGCGCCTTGCTATTCAACAGCTGCGATGAAGGCAAACACAAAGGTAAAGGCGAACCGCTCACACCTTGATGACACCGCGCTCGGTGATGATGGCGTCAAGCCGCTCGTCATGGGGTCCCAGCGGTATGTGAGCGACCTCCTGAACGCTGAAGGCATAGCCGAAAGCCCGAACAGGGCCTTTTGCCCGCAACTGCGCCAGGGTGCGGTCATAAAAGCCGCCGCCATAGCCGATACGCCCGCCGGCGCGATCAAAGGTCGCGAGCGGCACAATCAGCACGTCGGGCTCGACATAAGGCTCAGTGGCAAGCGGCGCTGGCACGCCAAAGGCACAGGCCTCCAGGCGGTCTCCGGGCGTGTAGGTACGAAAACGCAATGCCATGCCCTTGCCGACGACAACCGGCAGGCAGCATGAACGCCCTGTTTGGGCCAGACCCGCTATCAGCGGGCCGGTATCCATCTCATCGCCAATCGACCAGAAGACCGCCACCATCAGGGCGGCGGGGCTGAGCACGCCAAGCGCCAGGCGCGCCGCAGCGTCCGCTGCCGTTTTCCGCTCACCGGGCGATAAGCTCGCCCTTGCGGCACGAGCCGCCATCCGCAGCCGCTGCTGATCCTCGGCAAATCTGGCTTCTGTCATGGCGCTGTACATAGAGGAAAGTGGCGGGCCGGAACAGCCGTGGGAGCGTTCGATCCCGGGCACCTACGTAAGTAGGTGGGCGCCGTGTGCCCAGGCCCACGAGCCCGGACA
>JAKFVK010000065.1 GCA_021732205.1 Hyphomicrobiales bacterium
CCCAAGGGCGAGGAGCCCTTCAACGCCCATCGTTATTTCATGACCAATCCGAGTTTGTCTGGACGTGGCAAGTCTCTCAAACTTTCTTCTCCGCGCAGCCTCGCCCAGCAGCGAACGGGATAAGATATCCGTTGCCGATGGCGGGGTTGCAGATGAATTTGCGCCGGGGCGCTTGCCAAACAGCAAGCCGATTGCGGTTATCGACGTCGGGTCGAATTCGGTCCGTCTTGTCGTCTATGAACGGCTGTCGCGGGCGCTGACGCCGGTTTTCAACGAAAAAGCGATGTGCGGCCTGGGAAAATCCCTCGCAAGCACCGGCAGGCTTGCTGATGAGGCGATCGCCCAGGCGCTGAGGGCGTTGCGCCGTTTCCGCCGCCTGGCTGAGCAGACCGGCGCGGTTGATCTGCAGGTGATTGCGACGGCCGCAGCGCGGGACGCTGAAAACGGCGCTGAATTCCTCACCCAGGCTGAGGCCATCTGCGGTGTGCCGGTCGAGCTGATCTCGGGCGAGCGGGAAGCGCATCTCTCCGCGCTGGGTGTTATTTCGGGGATATGGAAGCCCGACGGCATGGTTGGCGATCTCGGTGGCGGGTCGCTCGAACTCGTCGAGGTGAGCGGCCATGAGGTCAAGCCTGGCTTGAGCCTGCCGCTCGGCGGCCTTCGGCTGCGCGATGCCTCCGGAAAATCGTTGAAGAAGGCCGAGAAGCTGGTGCGCGAGGCGCTGGAGAGTGCCGATCTGCCGACAGAGGAGATGCGGGATTTCTACGCGGTTGGCGGCACGTGGCGGGCACTGGCGCGCATGCACATGATCCAGCGCGGCTATCCGCTCCATGTCATGCATGGCTATGTGGTGTCGGCACGCGACTTCGTTGAATTCGCGCGCAACGTCCAGCGCGCTGACAATGATGTATTGAGCGGCATCGAAGCAGTGGCCAGCGAGCGCCGGCCGCTGCTCTCCTACGGAGCGATGGTCATCGAACAGATTATACGCCGGTTGAAGCCGGAGCGTGTTGTTATGTCAGCGCTCGGCGTTCGCGAGGGGCTGCTTTATGAGCGGCTGTCGGCAGATGTGCGTGCACATGATCCGTTGCTGAGCGCCGCCAGCGAGTTGGGTACGTTGCGCTCGCGGTCGCCGCGCCACGGCGCCGAACTCATGGGGTGGACGGATCAGCTCTTCGCGCTCATCGATCCTGGCGAGGATGATGATGAGCGGCGCTTGCGCCATGCGGCCTGTCTGCTCGCCGATATCGGCTGGCGGGCGCATCCTGATTATCGCGGTGAGCAAAGCATGAGCGTGATTGCGCATGCCGCTTTCATCGGCATTGATCATCCCGGGCGGGCATTTCTCGGACTTTCGGCCTTTTATCGCCATGCGGGCCTGGTGGAGGACCATTTATCGCCGCACATCCGTGAACTGATCGGGTCACGGGCGCTGCAGAGGGCGCGTTTGCTCGGGGCGGCGATGCGGGTTGCCTATCTGATTTCAGCATCGATGCCCGGTATCCTGCCCGATGTGCCGATACGTACAAAAGACGGGTATCTCATTCTCGATCTGCAGCGCAGCGGGCGCGGCGAGCTGGCCTCGGAGCGCGTCTTCAACCGGCTGCGCGCGCTGGCACGGCTATGCGGGCTTCACCCCGAGTGTCTGAGTTAAACGGGCGCCGGCGACCGGCCTGAGGCCAACCGATCAGATTTTGGCGGTGTTGCGCTCGATCACAATGACCCGGTTTCGTTCAACCGCGAGCGCCAGTTCACCGCGCTTGAGTTGTAAGGCGCGTTCGCCAAACAGGTCGCGCCGCCATCCCTCAAGCGCCAGAACGGGGGCCATGTCATCATTGGCCAAGGCCTCCAGGTCATCAACGGTTGCAATAACTTTTGCTGCGACACCAGACTCTTCTGATGTTTTCTTCAACAATACCTTCAGGAGATCGACCAGCGGCTGCGCTGCCTGAACCGGGGCCTTGGGCGTTGGCAGAGATGGCCAGGTTTCAGGCGGTTTCGATATCACCTCGTCGATGATCTTGATCATATCGCTTGCTGCGCGCGAGCGCTCGAAACCCTGCGGCATCCCGCGGATCTGCTGCATGGTGCCCTCGCTCCTCGGCATTCTGGCGGCAAGGTCAAGCAGAAGCTCGTCCTTGATGACGCGCCCGCGCGGCACGTCGCGGATCTGCGCTTCGCGCTCGCGCCAGGCGGCAAGCGCCATCAGCACGGCAAATTCTTTTGGGGATTTGGGGCGTGCCTTGAGCCGGACCCAGGCGCGATCAGGGTCGAGATCATAGGTGCCGGGCGCCGTCAGAACTGCCATTTCACTGGATACCCAGTCGGCGCGCGCCCGCTTGTCGAGATGCTCCATGATCTTCGGGTAAAGCGCGTGCAGATGGACCACGTCGGCAGCCGCGTAATCACGCTGCGCGTCGCTCAGCGGACGGCGTGCCCAATCGGTGAAGCGATGTGATTTATCGATTTTGGCGCCAACGAGGCGCTGCGCCAGCTGATCATAGGCAATCTGGTCGCCAAAACCCAGCACCATTGCTGCGATCTGGGTGTCGACGACAGGGGTCGGCATGACGCGGGCGCGATGCCAGATGATTTCGATGTCCTGGCGCGCGGCGTGGAAGACCTTGATGACGTTACGATTGACCATCAACTCGAAGAAGGGTGTCAGATCGATATCGTCGGCGAGGCTGTCGATCAGCGCGATCTCCTTGGCGCCGGCGATCTGGATGAGGCAGAGCTTCGACCAATAAGTGGTCTCGCGCATGAATTCCGTGTCGACCGCAATGAAGGGTTCTTTGGCAAAGCGATCGCACAGGGCGGCAAGCGACTCAGTCGTGGTGATCCAGTTCATGCGCCAGCATAATGTGTTGGCACCCCGGCGCAAAAGCCTGTTTGCGGCGTGGTGATGTGGCAACACGCATTGTTTGGCTCATGCCTTGACGAAGAGCCGCACGCATGCCCTTGTGCGCGCCGTTTCGGAGGCTCTCATGCACGCTTATCGCTCGCACACCTGTGGCGCCCTGCGCCCGACGGATATCGGCGCTCCCACGCGCCTGTCAGGCTGGGTGCATCGCGTCCGTGACCATGGCGGGGTGCTCTTCATCGATCTGCGTGACCATTATGGCATGACGCAGATTGTGTGCGATTCCGATTCGAAAGGGTTTTCTGCGGCTAATCTGCTGCGGGCCGAATGGGTGGCGCGCATTGACGGGCGGGTGCGGGCGCGTCCTCCTGGCACCGAAAACAACGAATTGCCCACCGGCGCCATCGAGGTCTACGCCGATGATATCACCGTGCTGTCACAATCGGAAGAATTGCCGGTGCCGGTATTCGGTGATCTCGATTATCCCGAGGATACGCGCCTCAAATTCCGCTTTCTCGATCTGCGCCGCGAGAAGCTCCATAAAAACATCATGACGCGCGTGGCCGTTGTCGATTCCATGCGCCAGCGCATGAAGGCCGCCGGCTTCAATGAATTCGCAACGCCGATCCTGACCGCCTCCTCGCCCGAAGGGGCGCGAGACTTTCTGGTGCCCAGCCGCATCCATGCCGGCAAGTTCTACGCTCTGCCGCAGGCCCCGCAGCAATATAAGCAATTGATGATGATGGCGGGGTTTGATCGCTATTTCCAGATCGCGCCGTGTTTTCGCGACGAGGACCCGCGCGCGGATCGGCTGCCCGGCGAATTCTATCAGCTCGATGTCGAGATGAGCTTTGTCGAGCAGGAGGACGTGTTTGCGGCGATGGAGCCGGTCATTCGCGGCGTTTTCGAGGAATTCGCAGAGGGCAGGCCGGTGACACCGTCGCCCTGGCCGCGCATTCCCTATGCCGAATCCATTGCAAAATACGGGTCCGACAAGCCCGATCTGCGCAACCCGATCGTGATGCAGGATGTGTCCGAGCATTTCCGCGGATCAAACTTCAAGGTCTTCGCGCGCATGCTTGAAGAGCCGAAAAACCGTGTCTGGGCCATTCCGGCCAAGGGCGGTGGCAGCCGCGCCGTGTGCGACCGCATGAATTCATGGGCGCAGGGCGAGGGTCAGCCGGGGCTGGGGTATGTGTTCTGGAAGGAAGGCGCCGGGTCCGGCCCCATCGCCAACAATATCGGCCCGGAACGGACGGAAGCCATCCGCGCGCAGCTTGGTCTTGCCGATGGCGATGCCGCCTTCTTCGTCGCGGGTGACCCCGAAAAGTTCTACAAATTCGCAGGAAGCGCCCGCACCAAGGTGGGCGAAGACCTTGGCCTCACCGACAAGAACCGCTTCGCATTTGCCTGGATCGTCGATTTCCCGATGTTCGAGTGGAACGAGGAGGAAAAGAAGGTCGATTTCTCGCATAACCCGTTCTCGATGCCGCAGGGCGGGCTTGAGGCGCTCAAAACGCTGGACCCGGTGACGATCAAGGCGTTCCAGTACGATATCGCCTGCAACGGGTTTGAACTGGCCTCGGGCGGCATCCGCAACCATAAGCCCGAGTCGATGGTGAAGGCCTTCGAGATCGCGGGCTATGGCGAGGAGACGGTGGTAGAACGCTTCGGCGGCATGTACCGTGCCTTCCAATACGGCGCGCCGCCGCATGGCGGCATGGCAGCCGGTGTTGACCGTATCGTCATGCTGCTCTGCGACGCGCAGAATTTGCGCGAAGTCGCGCTCTTCCCGATGAACCAGAGAGCGGAAGATTTGCTGATGGGCGCACCGTCCGAGGCAACGCCCAAGCAATTGCGCGAGCTACATATCAGGCTCAATCTGCCGCACGATTGATGATGGCCGGTATCGGTTGTCAGCGTGTTTTTGCAGCGCTGTCACGCAGCGCAAAATAACCGCCGCAACCCTGCTTCCAGTCGCGAGCCGTACCAATATCGATATGCACCAGATTCGGGTGGCAATACTGGCCGACCCCGCCCATGCCCGGTATCTGCCGGGCCACCTTTGCCAACTCGCCGGCCGAGACGCCCGGTATCATCAGATCAGCTGCCTGACAGCGGCGGTGGAGGGAGCCGCGGCGTCCGCGGTCGCGCAAACCTGAGGTGATCAGCGGTTTTTGGCCATAGCGCTGCTCGATGCGATGGATGAGATCGACCAGAGGCGGGGGAAAGCAGGAGGCTTCCACGCTTTCCTGCTGCAATGCGTAGGGAATGCCAAAAGGCGTTTTGAGAGTGATGGCGGGCGGGATGGGTGTTGTCGGAGCGGCCTGCAAGGGCGGGATGGCGCGCGTAACCGGTGGTTCGGGCGACAGGGACGCCAGGTGGATATTGCTTGCCCGCGGGTCGATGAGCACATAATTCTGGTTTTCGCCCCGCAGGTTCTCGTTCAGTTCCTCCCGAGGACGCGGAGCGACAGGCGGCGCGGCAGACAAAGGCGCCAGAGAGAGGGCTTGTCTGATGCCCGCCGGATCAGCGGATTTGTCGTTTGCGGCAGGCGCGGGCTGCACTGCCAAAGGTGGCGCTGCTGTGAGGCTTGATTGCGGGCTTGCAGCGGCAATACGCGGGCGCGGCAGAGGGCGAGGCACGATTGCCGGAACGGCCTCCTCCTCATCGTCTTCCTCCTCGTCATCCTCGCCGGTTGTCGCGGGCACCGTGGTGAAG
>JAKFVK010000029.1 GCA_021732205.1 Hyphomicrobiales bacterium
GCACCGCGAAGAAAGAGCGCGAACAATGGGGTGACGCGCATCCGGTGAACGGCATCTGCTATTCGGCTTGCGTGTTCACATTCATGGGCGGGGTGAAGCGCATGGTGCCGCAGACCAGTCGCCTTGGCGTTCACCGCCCGACCTTGATCGAGGAAACCTTCTTTGGAATTCCCTTGTTCGACAGGAAGAAGCCCGGCGGGTGGGACATCAACCGGATCGGTGATCTTGAGCGCACCTATTTGCGCTTCATGGGCGCCAATCCGCAGCTGGTCGCCCTTGCTCATTCCGTCGAACCGACGATGATCCGTGTCCTGTCACCTCGTGAGCTGAAGCGTTTTCGCCTCGTCACCCGCTAGAGGCGATGTCGCGCCTGACGGCAGTGGTTGATTGCGCTGGCGCAAGGGCTGATGCTATCAGGCCGTTCATTTTGAGAAATGGAAAGCCATGTCGGTTGATTCTAATACCGTGAAGCGTGTCGCGCGCCTGTCGCGCATCGCACTCAGCGATGATGAAGTGCCGCATCTGCAAAGCGAATTGAATGCCATGCTGGCCTTTGTCGAGCAGTTGAATGAGGTTGATGTCACAGGCATCGAGCCGATGATTTCGGTCATTCCGATGGCGCTGAAGAAGCGCAGGGATGTTGTAACGGCGGGCGGTGAGGCGGACAAGATCACCGCCAACGCGCCGGCAAGTGAAGATCATTTCTTTCTGGTGCCCAAGGTGGTCGAATGAGTGGGGCAAACGATCTGACGGCGTTGACCATCGCCGAAGCGCGCGATGGCCTGGCGGCAAAATCATTCACCGCCCACGAACTGACCAGTGCCTATCTCGCGGCGATCGAAAAGGCGCGCGTGCTGAACGCCTATGTGATCGAGACGCCGGAGAAAGCGCTTGCCATGGCAGCCGAGAGCGACCGCCGGCTGGCATCAGGCAATGCCCGCCCGCTTGAGGGTATTCCGCTTGGCATCAAGGACCTCTTCTGTACTGAAGGCGTGCGCTCGACCGCATGTTCAAACATCCTGGGCGGTTTCATTCCTCCTTATGAATCGACCGTCACCAGCCAGCTCTGGCGCGATGGCGCGGTTATGCTCGGCAAGCTCAACTGTGATGAATTTGCCATGGGTTCATCAAACGAGACCTCGGCCTTCGGACCGGTGGTCAATCCGTGGCGACGCGCGGGATCGAACGTGGGCACGAACGCCGGCGCGCTCGAAGGGACCGCCCTCGTGCCCGGCGGCTCGTCAGGCGGATCGGCGGCGGCAGTGGCGGCACGGCTCTGTGCGGGAGCGACCGCAACCGACACCGGTGGCTCGATCCGCCAGCCCGCAGCCTTCACCGGTACCGTTGGTATCAAGCCCACCTATGGCCGCTGTTCGCGCTGGGGCATCGTTGCCTTTGCCTCCTCGCTCGATCAGGCGGGGCCGATTGCCCGCGACGTGCGGGATGCGGCGATCATGCTGCGCTCGATGGCAGGCAATGATGAGCGCGATTCAACCGCCGTTGATGCCCCCGTGCCTGATTATGAAAAGGCGCTGACTGGCGAGGTGAGGGGGCTCACGATCGGTATCCCCAAGGAATACCGGCTCGACGGCATGGCGCCCGAGATCGAGGCGCTGTGGCAGCAAGGCATTGCCTGGCTGAAGGATGCTGGCGCCAGAATCGTCGACATCTCGCTGCCTCACACCAAATATGCGCTGCCTGCCTATTATATCGTCGCTCCTGCCGAAGCGTCCTCAAACCTGGCGCGCTATGACGGCGTGCGCTATGGCTTGCGCGAGCAGGGCGGTGACATCACCGGCATGTACGAGAAAACCCGCGCCAGCGGCTTCGGCAAAGAGGTGCGCCGGCGCATCATGATCGGCACCTATGTGCTGTCGGCCGGCTATTATGATGCCTATTACGTGAAGGCTCAGAAGATCCGAACCCTCATCAAGCGCGATTTCGATCTGGCCTTCGCCGCCGGGGTGGACGCCGTGCTGACGCCCGCCACCCCGTCCTCTGCCTTTGGAATTGGCGAAAAGGGATCGGCTGATCCGGTTGAAATGTACCTGAACGATATCTTCACGGTTACCGTCAACATGGCCGGCCTGCCAGGCATCGCCGTTCCGGCCGGGCTTGACGCGAAGGGATTGCCGCTTGCCCTTCAACTTGTCGGCCAGCCCTTTGCCGAGGAAACGCTGTTTCGCTGCGGCCACGTGATCGAGCGCGCCGCCGGTCGCTTCACTGCGCCTGCATGGTGGACGCCATGATGAACACGATCGAAGCGCTCCGCGAGAACGAGCAGGTTAGCGACTATTACCGTGCTGCTTTCAGCAAATGGCGTGAGCTGTTGAAGGCGTTCGAGAAATCGAGCCTCGTCGATTTTGCCACCGCCATCTCCGACGCGCAGCTCGATTACTTCGAGAAGCAATGTGGCGGTCGCTCTATGGGCCAGGAGATCATGGCCTGGACCGGTATCGCCTATTACTATGATGCCGAAGAAGCGGGCTTCGGCGATGATCTCGACAAGGCACGCAAGATCTATGATGCCATGCAGCTGAGCCACATCTCGATTGAAGCCAAGATCAACGCCGAAAAGGCCGCCATCTCCTATGACCTCTTCGAGGACCTCGAAGAGGCGGAGGGTGAGGCAGGGTAATTTCCGGCTCCAGTAAGGAGGCTTACGGCCCTATTCGCCTCCACCTCCACACCCGCCGCCGTCTCCGTCTCCGTGGGCGGAACTATCAGATCCGCCGCTGCATCCAGCGTTGCTATACCCGGCATCCTTTGCTCTCCCGAGATGTTGGGCAAAGTCGCTGGCGCATTGGGTCGCATCATCGCCATTTCGACGCAAGGCGTCGCAATTGGGGGTGTAGCGATAACCGCCGGGCCAGTTGAATTTGGTATCGAGCGCAAATAGAAGCGGCAATCGCGATGGGTTGCGGGCATCAATTCCTTCATCGACACAGCAATGATGCCAGACACGGGCCAGGCCGGCATTATCCCTGTTTTCTCCCCCGTCTAATACCACCGCCGGCGTGTGATGAAGGAATGAGCCGAAAGCGTTTTTACAAAAATCCTCGTAATCGCGCGTAAAGAGAATGAATTCATGCCATAACTCGTCAACAGCCTGTGAAGGCATGGCGACATATTTCGTGCCTCCTTCAAGATAAGCCATAAAAAATTGACGTAACCCTTGGGCAATGAGTGCAGATTGCTTCCGTGCCAAGCCATGTTTGGCCTCAAGCTTGGCAAGCAATCCTTGCGGCCATCGGAATGTTTCAATGAATTTGATGCGCTTGAACCGCCGTTGCAGCGACAGCGCAACCCATAAGGAATAGGCTAAGAGCACCAGTACGATAATCAGCAGGATTATGATCGCCGACATGACAAAATTCCGTTCGTGATGCTAAGTGCTTGAACCGTGGGACAGGGATGTTTAGCAAATAATTATATCCGCCTGTTCACTAGCAATCGAAAGCCATCATGACAGTTAGCCCGCACGCTTCTTCCGCAAATCACCAGATCATCAAGGGCGCAACGGGCGACTGGGAACTCGTTGTCGGCATGGAGGTTCATGCCCAGGTGACGTCGAAGTCGAAGCTGTTTTCGGGCGCTTCCACCGTCTTTGGTGCTGAGCCGAACGCCAATGTGAGCCTGGTGGATGCGGCCATGCCCGGCATGCTGCCGGTGATCAACGAGGAATGCGTACGCCAGGCCATTCGCACCGGGCTTGGCCTCAAGGCCAGGATCAACAACCGCTCGGTGTTTGACCGCAAGAATTATTTCTACCCCGATTTGCCGCAGGGCTATCAGATCAGCCAGTACAAAAGCCCGATCGTTGGAGAGGGTGAGGTGAGCCTCGATCTTGCTGACGGGGCGAGCGTCAAGATCGGTATCGAGCGCCTTCATCTGGAGCAGGACGCCGGCAAATCGCTGCATGACCAGCACCCCACCATGTCGTTTGTCGATCTCAACCGCTCAGGCATTGCGCTCATGGAGATCGTCTCGCGCCCCGATATCCGCTCCACCGAGCAGGCGAAGGCCTATCTCACCAAGATGCGCACCATTTTGCGCTATCTCGGCACCTGCGATGGCGACATGGAAAAGGGCTCCATGCGCGCTGACGTGAATGTGTCGGTCCGCCGCAAGGGCGACCCCAAGCTTGGCACACGCTGCGAGATCAAGAACGTCAATTCCATCCGCTTTGTCGGTCAGGCGATCGAATACGAGGCGCGCCGCCAGATCGGCATTCTGGAGGATGGCGGCGCAATTGATCAGGAAACCCGCCTTTATGATGCGGGCAAAGGCGAGACGCGCTCCATGCGCTCCAAGGAGGAGGCGCATGATTACCGCTACTTCCCCGATCCTGACCTGCTGCCGCTCGAATTCGACGATGTCTATGTGGAAAATATCCGCGCCGAATTGCCGGAATTGCCGGACGCCAAGAAGGCCCGCTTCATCGCTGATTACGGCCTTACCTCCTATGATGCGAGCGTGCTGACGGCAGAAAAGGAAACGGCCGATTATTTCGAGGCCGCCGTCACATCCGGCGATAAGAAGCGTGACGCCAAGCAGGTTGCGAACTGGATCAATGGCGATGTGGCGGCCTTCGCCAACAGCCAGAACCTTGCGGCCTCGGCCACACACATCACGCCGGCCCAGATCGCCAGCCTGGTTGATCTCATCAGCGAAGGGGTGATTTCCGGCAAGATCGCCAAGGATGTGTTGGCCATTATCATCGGTGAGGACAAGGCTGCTGATCCGCGCGACATTGTCGAGAAGCGCGGTTTGCGGCAGGTGACTGATGCGGGCGCGATTGAGGCGGCGGTTGACGCGGTGATTGCCGCCAGCCCCGACAAGGTCGAGCAGGCGAAGGCGAAGCCCACCATGCTCGGCTGGTTCGTTGGCCAGGTGATGAAACAGACCGGTGGCAAGGCCAATCCGCAGGTTGTCAACGATATGCTGAAGTCAAAGCTCGGGATATGAGCGGGGCATGACAGTACCGCTGACCATCCGCGCCGCCACGCGCCATGATTTGCCGGGCATTCTGGCAATCTTTGCGGCTGACGATGTGGGTGGGCACGCCGAATATCGTGGGCTGGCGCCTATAGCGGTCTATGAGCAGGTCTTCGAGCGTATTGCCGCAAGCAGCGACAATGCTCTCTTTGTTGCTCTCGTTGATCGCAAGATCGTCGGCACCTTCCATCTCACCTTCATTCCCGGCCTCGTCAATCACGGCCTGCTGCGCGCCAAGCTCGAAAGTGTCCATGTGCTCGCGGAGAACCGCAGCCAGGGCGTCGGTGAGCAGATGGTGCGCTATGCGCTGAATGAAGCCCGCCGGCGCGGGGCTGGCATGATGGAGTTATCCTCCAACAAGAAGCGGCTGGCTGCCCACCGCTTTTATGAGCGCCTGGGGTTTGCCCGCACACATGAGGCCTTCAAGATGATGTTGTGACGGCTCTAGCGCCAGATCGAGAAGCCCAGCGACGGGCCGCCAAGCAGCAAGGCCGACCAGATCCAGGCAGATGTCCAGTTGGCGGTCTGGAACGCCCAGAACGGCATGCGGCTCATGCCGGCCAGCAATGG
>JAKFVK010000220.1 GCA_021732205.1 Hyphomicrobiales bacterium
AGCGTGGTGTCGCGGTCAAAGACGTAATCGGGATCAAGATCGGGAACATGCTCCTCTTTCGTGGCGAAAGCCGGCACGACGAGATCGGAATCAATCCCGAACAATTGGCGCACATTGACTGTCGCGTCCGGAAGACCGGTCGCTCCCTTGGCAAGATTTTTCATGTCAGCTCCATTCAAACCGCACCGGCAACGCGCGCGCACTGCCGGCCCGGCCCATCTCCTGTCCTTAGCAGAGGTTTTGCCAGCCGGGAAAGTCGGTCAAACGGATCTCCCTCATGAGCAATATCCGGCCGATTTCAGCAAGGCGTAAGCCTGCACGATGTCACGGAAACGGTCTTCCGTCGTCCTGTCGCCGCCATTGGCGTCCGGGTGGAAGCGTTTCACCAGCCCCTTGTAGCGCGCCTTGATTTCGGCCGCCTTGGCGCCGGGCTCCAGATTGAGCTTCTCAAAAGCCCGCCGCTCCGCTTCACTGACGCGCGGCCCCTCCTTGACGGCGATCTTGGGACCCGCCGGACGCTTGACACCGGAGCGCGCGAACAACTCGAAGGGATCGCCATGATCGTCGACTTTTTCGGCATGCGCGTCCTCGCCCCGGGTAAAGCCCTTGACGCCCATCGTCCAGGTCGGGCGATGGCCGACAATGGCCGACTTCTGGAAGCTGGCCACCGCATCATCGCTCATGCCGTTGAAATAATTGTAGCGCGCGTTGTATTCCTTCACGTGGACGAGACAGAAGCGCCAGTACTGACCTTCATGGTCACGGCCCTTCGGCGCCTTGAACTCACCCTTAAGCGCGCAGCCGGGATGCTCGCATGCCGGCTCGCCAAGCCGGCGCGTGCGATCACGTTCCGGCTTCACCCTGATCCCGTCAAATAGTTTGGATGCCTGTTTCATGCCTGCAAGACTTTCATACCTGCAAGACATGGCCGGGGTAGCGGCGAAAGGCAAGACCGGGCATTGCAACAGCGGACAATATAGGATGGAGCGCGCACCAGCGATTGACGCCGTCAACAGCCTCGGCAATGCTCCGCTCATGACGCGCGCTGAACGGCTTCACGACATTCTGACTGCTCTATTCCAGCCGGCCTTTCTCGAAATCATCGACGAATCGGCAAGCCATGCCGGGCATGCAGGCGCTGGATCGGGAGGTGAGACGCATTACCGCGTGGCCCTTGTCACGCCGGTTTTCAGCGGATTGAGCCGCGTTGAGCGTCACCGTCTGGTCAATGGCGCGCTTGCTGTTGAATTTTCCCAAGGGCTTCACGCCATTGCACTCAATCTCAAATCACCGGATGAATAATTGTTTGAGGGCCATCCATGAAAATCATATTCCCTTTAGCATGTCTGAGCGTGCTCGCCGGCTGCACGCCCTATCCGAAAATTGAGCCGAAGAGCCTGCGCTTTCTCTCCGAACCAGAAGGCGCCGTGGTCACCATCAGCACCACCGGTGCCTCCTGCGTGACACCCTGCGCCCTGCAATTCACCAGCATCCAAAGCTTTACGGCAAATTTCGCCAAGCCTGGTTTCGCCAGCCAGTCGGTTCTGGTCGCAAGCGCCACCTCGACCAGTATCGTCGATGGATTCACCCCATCCATATCCATCGGCCCGGTACAGATTTCAGGTCCTGACAATTACGACAGAGGCCGCTTTCAGCACAGCTTCATCCCCGATCCGGTCTCCGTCAGGCTGAACCCTGCGCAGTAAGAGCAAGGCGCTGCGCCTGGTTCGCGATAGGATGGAAGCCAGTTGATCGAAAGCAGCCTGCATTGACTTGTTGATGCTGATCCTGTGCGTTTGTTTCGGGGCAACCGTCAACACGACATCTCAGTGCGCACCAGGAGGAAGACGACGCCCGTGACGACAAAATCGCTTCGCTTGCCTCTTGTGCTGTCCCTTGCCTGCGCCATACTTTCGAGCTGCGCCAACCTGCCTTCAGGCGGGCGGCAATCCGTGCGCTTCCAGTCGCAACCGCAAGGCGCACTGGTAACGACCTCGCTTGGGCCAAGCTGTGTCACTCCATGCTCCCTTGACCTGTCGCGCTTTGACGGTTTCGAGGCGGTTTTCACCAAAGCGGGCTATGCAAGCGGCAAAGTGCTGGTTGCCAGCATCTTTTCACCTGGTCGCAGCGATGGTGTGACGATCGCGCCGGGCATCCGCTTCGGGCTGACGGATCGCAACTCCCTGTCTGATCCGGGTGCCAATTTTCGCCGCGAGCTATTGCCAAATCCGGTCCAGATTGTCCTGCAACCGGGACAATAAGCGCCCTCACCCGCCCGCCGCCACCGCCTGGCCCAGCGGCGCTGCCGGGCGTTTTGCCTGCGGGGTCGGGGTGATACGCAGCCGCGTCAGCCGATTGCGCTCCTTGCGCAGAACCTGAAACGTGTAGCCGTGGAAGGTGAACGTCTGGCCGGGATCGGGGATCATCCGCGCCTCATGAATAACGAGGCCGGCAATCGTCGTTGCCTCCTCATCGGGCAGCGCCCAATCCATCTTGCGGTTGAGATCGCGGATTGGCACCTGACCATCGGCGCTCACGGCGCCATCGGCCTGAACCCTGACGCCAGCCAGCTCCTCATCCGTCTCATCTGAGATTTCGCCAACAATCTCCTCGATGATATCCTCAAGCGAAATCAGGCCCATGACCTCGCCATACTCATCGACCACCAGCGCCATATGGGCGCGCCGCTTCAGGAAGGCTTTCAACTGGTCACGCAGCGGCGTCGTGTCCGGCACGAACCAGGCAGGCGAGATGATGTCGTCGATGCTGACCTTGCCGGCATTGTCGCCGGCCGCATGGATGGCGCGCACCAGCGATTTGGCGTGCAGGATACCAACAATGTTCTGCGCTTCGCCGCGCCAGAGCGGCAACCGCGTATAAGGACTCTCCAGCGCCGCCGTGATGATCTCGCTCACCGGTCTGTCGGCATCAAGTGCGAGCATCTTGGTGCGGTGGACCATGATATCGGAGACTGTGAGATCGCTGAGGTCAAGAAGCCCGCCCAGCATGTGGCGATCCTCGCGCTCAACCGATCCATCCTTGGCGAGAAGATCGACCGTACCGCGGATTTCCTCCGCCCCCGTCATCGCGTCCTGCTGATTGCCCGGTCGCACGCCAACCAGCCTGAGAACACCACGCACCAGAAGATCAACCGCCCGCGCTACCGGCCCGACCAGGAGGACGATCCACTCGACTGCTGGAGTGACCAGCAAGGCACCGCGTTCGGGATCGGCGATCGCCACAGTCTTCGGCAACACTTCGGAGAAAACGATGACAAGGACGCTGACCACGACGGTTGCGTAGACGATGCCGACCTCTCCGAAGAGCGCGAGCAGAATACCGGTCGTCAGCGACGCTGCGGCCGTGTTGACGAGGTTGTTGCAGATGAGAAGCGTGCCGATGAGGTGCTCGCGGATGTCAAGCAGCCGCATGACACGCGCGGCACGTTCATCGCCGCTGTTGTGCAATTGCAGGATCCGCGCCCGCGAGGCGGCCGTCAAGGCGGTCTCCGCTCCCGAAAAGAAAAACGAACATGCAAGAAGTGAAGCCACCACCAGGCTCAAAAACAGTAGCCCGCCAGTTGTCAGATCGTCGAACATAATACCCTCACGGCAGGCTGGCTTTCACCATTTCCTGCATTTCACTATCGAGAAATCTCACCATGCCCTCGCCATCAACATCCCTGGCGATAAACGCCGCTCCGATGTCCTTGACGAGAATAAAGGTGAGCCTGCCACGCGAGACTTTCTTGTCCTGGGCCATCGCCGCCATGATATCGCCACTGCCGCCCACACCGCCAGCAATATCGCCGATGCGCGTGGGCAAGCCAACCGCCCGCAAATGCCGCTCGATGCGATCCGCCGCCGCCGGTGCCACCAGCCCGGAGCGCGCCGAATAGCGGAAGGCGAGCGCCATGCCGATTGAAACCGCCTCGCCATGAAGCAACCGGTCGGAATATCCGGTGAGCGCTTCCAGCGCATGGGCAAACGTATGACCCAGATTGAGGAGCGCCCGCTCGCCCTGCTCGGTCTCATCACGCGCGACAATGGCAGCCTTCATGGCGCAGCTTTTGGAAATGGCGTGAATGCGTGCAGCTCCGCCTGAGAATATCCCCTGCCAATGCGCTTCCAGCCAGTTGTAAAAGGCGCCATCGCCCAATAGGCCGTATTTGACGATCTCGGCATAACCGGCGCGCATATGGCGCGCGCTGAGCGTATCAAGCGCATCACTGTCGGCGAGCACCAGGCAGGGCTGATGGAAGGCGCCGATGAGATTCTTGCCGGCTGGTGAATTGATGCCCGTCTTGCCGCCAACCGACGAATCGACCTGTGCCAGCAGGCTGGTCGGGATCTGCACCACATCGATGCCGCGCCGCGTCAGCGCCGCCGCGCAACCCGCAAGATCGCCGACCACCCCTCCGCCAAGCGCGATCACCAGATCACGTCGCTCGATGCGTGCGGCAATCAGCCCTTCGCTCACCCGCTCCAGCATGCGCCAGCTCTTTGACGCCTCGCCCGGCGCCACCAGCACTTCGTGAGCGGTGATACCGGCCTTGCTCAAACTCGATCGCAGAGCCGCGCCATGATGGCTGAAGACGGTCGTATCGCTGACGATGGCCACATTGGCACCAGGACGCAGATGGGCGATCCGCGCGCCAGCCTCGGCAATCACGCCACGACCAACGACGATGTCGTAGCCGCGCCTGCCAAGATCGACGCGCACGACGGACGGTGCTGCGCTCATGTGGGTTTGTTCTCCTGATCAAGCCTGTCCGCCAACGCCGCAAAAAGCGCGTCGACGACCTGCTCCTGCGGGATATCGCGGCTCTCAACCGTCACGTCGGCCAGCTGATAGACCGGTTCGCGCTGGACAAGAAGCGCGCGCAGCGTCGCATCGGGGTCCGCAGTGCGCAGAAGCGGACGGTTGGCGCGTTTGCGCACGCGCCGCATCAACACGTCGGGATCAGCTTTGAGCCAGACGGATATCGCCTCGCGGGCGATGTTGGCGCGCGTTGTGCCATTCATGAAGGCGCCGCCGCCAGTCGCAATCACCTTGCGCCCGCCGCCCAGCAATCGGGCGATGACCTTGGCCTCGCCAATGCGAAAATCACTTTCGCCCCGTGTTTCGAAAATTTCCGATACGCTCATGCCCGCTGCGACTTCGATTTCGTGATCGGCATCGACGAAGGGCAGGGCGAGGCGCTCGGCGAGCCGCCGGCCAACCGACGTCTTGCCGGCCCCCATCATACCCACCAGCACGATCGAGCGATCGTTGAGTCGCGCCAGAAGCCGCTCCACCTGAGGAGCAGACGATAGGACGATCGCGCGCTCACTCATGGCCAGCACCACAAGCAGAACAATCGAATATGAGCATCAGCAGCGACAACAGAAGACCCGATGGTAACCGCGCAGGAGACGAACACCATGGCATCGTCCCGCGTTGACGCGATGTTGCCACAGCCAGCGTTCATCTATCAGCGCTGCGGCCTCTTGTGAATTGTTCCTCGTACAGGCATGTTGGCCCGTGCGATGCCCACACTC
>JAKFVK010000207.1 GCA_021732205.1 Hyphomicrobiales bacterium
TGCGCTCGATGATTTTCTCGCCGAACAGGCCATGCGGCCGAAACAGCAGGAAGATGAGGGCGATGATATAGGCAAACCAGGTCTCGATGCCGTTGCCAAACAGCGGGCCCCAGTAGAATTCACCGAGCTTTTCGCCGATGCCGATGATCAGGCCGCCGATGATGGCGCCGGGTATCGAGGTGAAACCACCCAGGATCAGCACCGGCAGCGCTTTGAGCGCAATGATGTCGAGGGCAAACGACACATCCGAGCGCGCGCCCCACATGATGCCGGTGACGAGTGCCACAATGCCGGCGGCAAACCACACCACGATCCAGATCTGGTTGAGCGTGATGCCAACTGAAAGGGCCGCCTTGTGACTGTCGGCAACCGCCCTGAGCGCCCGCCCGATGCGCGTATACTGGAAGAAGAAGGCAAGGCAAGCAATCATCGTGGTGGCGATGATCGCGGCCGCGACATCCAGATGCTGGATCGACACACGCCCGCCCAGAATGGCAAAGTCGCTGACCCCCGTCGGCAGCCCCAGCGCCTGGGTGATCATGACTTTCGGATTGCCGCCAAACACCATCTCGCCAAAGCCGATAAGCACATAGGTGAGACCGAAAGTCGCCATGAAGAGAATGATTTCAGGCTGATTGACCAGGGGCCGCAAAACAACGCGCTCGACCGTCACAGCCAGCGCAAACATGACAGCCAGCGTCAGTACGAGTGCCAGAAGTGCCAGCAATCCGCCCGCCGGCAGGCCGGCATTATCCAAGAACTCGTAAAGCCCGACGAGTGTCAGGGCGGCAAACACCACCATGATGCCTTGCGCGAAATTGAAGACGCCCGATGCCTTGTAGATCAGCACGAAACCAAGCGCGATCAGGGCATAAAGCACACCCGCGACAAACCCTTCCCAAACTGTCTGGACGAACAGATCGGGAAGCGAGACGATGGCGACGACGGGGTCGATGAAAATATCATAGATAAGATTGCCACGCGCAATCACCCCCGTCATGGCAGCCGCGACGATCGCTGCCAGAGCGCCAAGCGTTGCCAGGGCGGGAAGCGCCTTGTGCCAGCGTGCCGCGTCACCATCGCCCTTCGCTATGACCGCATCGCTCATCGTCTGCTCCTCACATCCGCCCTCAATGCGCCACGCCCAGATAGGCATCGATAACCGACTGGTCGGCCTTCACCTCGTCCGGCGTGCCATCGGCGATCTTGCGCCCATAGTCGAGGACGACCACCCGGTCCGACAGATCCATCACCACGCCCATGTCGTGCTCGATGAGGGCAATCGTCGTGCCGAACTGTTCGCGCGTGTCGAGAATGAAACGGCACATGTCCTCTTTCTCCTCGACATTCATGCCAGCCATCGGCTCATCAAGCAGCAGCAGATCAGGCTCCATGGCCAGCGCGCGACCAAGCTCGACGCGCTTTTGCAAGCCATAGGGAAGCCGCCCCACCGGCTGCTTGCGGATCGCCTGAATCTCGAGGAAATCGATGATTCCCTCGACAAATCGACGATGAGCGACGTCCTCGGCCAAAGCCGGCCCGCCGCGCCACAACTGCCAGCCGAAACCCCGCTTCATCTTCAGGCTGCGCCCGGCCATGATGTTGTCGATCGTCGACATGCCCTTAAACAGCGCGACATTCTGGAAGGTGCGGGCAATACCGCCGGCCGCCGCCTCATGCGGGCGCATGGCGGAACGAACATTGCCCTTGAACGTGATGCGCCCCTGCTGGGGATGATAAAAGCCGTTGATGACGTTGAGCATCGACGTTTTGCCTGCCCCGTTGGGGCCGATGATGGCGCGGATTTCACCCTTGCGAATGTCGAAGCTGACGCCCTGGATCGCCTTGACGCCGCCAAACGACAGGCTGACATCCTCGACCTTGAGCAGCACTTCGACGCCGGGATCTGGCGCTGCCATCACAGCTTCGTCGGACGCCGTTCTCGCCATGACCTCACTCATTCGGCTGCTTCCCTGTAGGCAGCCGAGCCGGCAGCCGGATAAAGCGTCAGATCCTGGATCTTCACCACCGCCGACAACATGCCCTTGCGGCCATCCTCGAACGTCACCTCCGTCGCGATCGGACACTCCGTCTTGCCGGAATAAAGAGCATTGATCAGCGGATCATAACGCTCGGCAACGAAGGAGCGCCGCACTTTCTGGGTGCGTGTCATCTCGCCATCATCCGCATCCAGCTCCTTGTGGAGGATCAGGAAGCGCTTGATCTGCGCGCCAGCCATGCGCGGCTCGCCGGCAAGCGCCCGGTTCACCTCGTCGAGATTGGCCGCGATCATCTCATAGATGCGCGGATGGCCCGCCAGCTCCTGATAGGATGAATAGGCCAGATTGTTACGCTCGGCCCAATTGCCCACCGCGGTGAGATCAATATTGATGAACGCGGTGACAAAATCCTGATCCTGCCCGAAGGCGACCGCTTCGCGGATATTCGGGAAGAATTTCAGTTTGTTTTCGATATATTTGGGGGCATAGAGCGAACCGTTGCGCAGCTGACCAACATCCTTGGCGCGATCAATGATCTTGAGATGGCCGTCCTGATCGAAGAAACCGGCATCGCCCGTCTTCACATAGCCATCGGGCGTCATCGTCTCAGCCGTCTTGTCGTCATCCTTGAGATAGCCGATGAACTGGCCTGGCGAGCGGAAATAAACCTCGCCACTGTCAATGATGCGGATATCGACACGCGGCGCCGCCGGCCCGACCGTATCGGAGCGGATCTGCCCGTCGGGCTGGCAGGTGACATAGAGAAACGCTTCCGTCTGCCCGTAAAGCTGTTTCAGATTGATGCCAAGCGAGCGGTAGAAGGCAAAGAGATCAGGGCCGATCGCCTCGCCGGCCGTATATGCGGTACGGATGCGCGAGAAGCCCAGAACATTCTTCAGCGGCGCATAGATGAGGAGATTGCCAAGCCAGTAGAGCACTCTGGCGCCGGCAGGAACATCGCCGCCATCCAGCACCTTCTCGCCCCAGCGCCGGGCATGGGCCAGAAAGAATTTGAACATGGCCTGCTTCAGCGCCCCCGCATCCTCCATGCGGATCATGACGCGGGTAAGCAAGGCTTCGAGCGTGCGCGGCGGCGCGAAATAGAAGGTCGGACCGATCTCGCGCAGATCATCCTGAACGGTTGCCTGACTTTCCGGGCACGACATGCAGAAACCCGCCACCAGCCCCTGGGCATAGGACAGATAGTGGTCCCCCACCCAGGCAAGCGGGAGGTAGCACACCACCTCGTCGGCATCCGTCAGCCGGTCGAAGGCAACTGTATCACGCGCCGCTGCAATCGAGCGCTCGGATGACAGCACCACGCCTTTCGAGCGCCCCGTCGTGCCGGACGTATAGAGGACGATTGACGGGTCAGAGCCCTTGCCATCGGCGATCGCCTTTTTCCACGCCGTGCCAAGCTGCGGCTCAGCAGCGATCCTCGCGCGCATCGTCTGCTGCAGCTCAACGAATGAATGAAGGTGGGTATGGTCGTAGGCGCGCAAGCCCCGTTCATTGTCATAAACGATGTGCTTGAGGGTTGGCAGGCGCTCAGCAACGCTCAGGACCTTGTCGACCTGCTCCTGATCCTGCACCACCGCCACCTTCACCTCGGCGTGGTCGAGCACGTAACTCATCTCATCGGCAACGGCATCGGCGTAGACCGGCACCGGCACGGCACCAAGCGCCTGTGCGGCGAGGATGGCCCAGTAAAGTCTGGGGCGGTTGGCGCCAATGATCGCCACCCGGTCGCCATGAGCAACCCCCAGGCTCTTGAGCCCCAGCGAGAAGGTCATCACCTCTTCGCCCGTCTCAGCCCACGTCCATGTCTGCCAGATGCCAAGATCCTTCCAGCGCATGGCAATGCGCTGTGGTCGCAGGCGAACATGTTCGAGCATCAGCTTGGCGAACGTATCGCCAACGACCTGATCCACGACGGCTTTTTCAGCCATCGCTGCCTCCTTGCTACGGCCCGGTTTTCCGGTGCCAGTTCCCAAACAGCAATAGAGCCTGCGCGGGAGGCATAAATCAAGGAGTTCTTTCTATCACCTTCGTATGAAGTTGACGCCATACCAAACGCAGGAAAAAAGCGATCAACCTCTACTCCGCCGCTCGTGCGACAATTGGCTTGCCCTTATGGAAGGCGTCCAGCAAAGCAGCCTTCTCCCCTTCCGCGATCTTGACGCTGCGCTCCTTCACATGACCAAAGCCGCGGATTTTATCCGGCAGGCTGGCAAGCGCCACAGCCGCCACGTGATTGTCAGGCGACAGCCTGGTTACCATGTCGTCAAGCAGGCTTTCGTAGTCGCTGATGAGACGCCGCTCCATCCGCCGCTCCTCGGTGTGACCGAAGAGGTCGAAGACCGTGCCGCGCAATCCCTTGAGCCGGGCGAGTGCACCGAAGGCCTTCATCATCCACGGGCCAAAGCTCTGCTTGATGGCCTCACCGGTGCGCGGGTCACGCCGCGACAGGAGGGGCGGCGCCAGGTGGAATTCAAGCTTGTCAAACTCGCCAAACTGCGCGGAGAGCTGCGCTTTGAAGCTGCCATCGGTATAAAGGCGCGCCACCTCATACTCGTCCTTGTAGGACATGAGCTTGAAGAGAAAACGCGCAACCGCCTCTCTGAGATCGCGGCTGCCGGGCGCGACGCGCTCTTCCGCAGCAGCGATCAGCTTGACGCGCTCGCTGTAGCGCTCGGCGTAGGCTTCATTCTGGTAGCCGATGAGAAAAGCGCGGCGGCGCTCGACCATTTCCTCAAAGCTCGACGATTTGTGCTGATCAACGCTTTGCGGGCGCGCGGCATCGACCAGCCGGGCGACCTGTGGCGCATCAACAGCGGCAAGCCGCCCCCAGTCGAAGGCAGCCAGGTTCATGGCAACCGCTTCACCGTTGAGGCGGATCGCTTCCTTGAGCGCGGCTTGTGACAAGGGAATACCGCCCATCTGCCAGGCATGGCCGAGGAGGAACATGTTGCTGGCAATCGAATTGCCAAACAGCGCCGTTGCCCACGCGCTCGCCGGCACGAAGGCAGCCTTTGTTCCGCCTTCTGCTGCAATTTTCCGCTTCAGCCGCTCGAACGGTAGCGAAAAATCGGCCGAGCGGGCAAAATCACCCGTCATCGTCTCCTGCGTGTTAACGACCAGCAGGGTCTCGCCCGGCTTGATCGCCGACAGCACCTTGGCCGAACCGGTGACCAGAAGATCACCCCCGATCACCAGTTCGGCGCCACCCGCCGGCACCCGGATCGCTTGAATCTGTTCAGGCTTCTCGGCAATCCGTACATGGACGTAAACCGCCCCGCCCTTCTGCGCCAGGCCTGCCATGTCGATGACACCGCAGCCCTTGCGCTCGACATGGGCGGCCATGCCGATGATCTGACCAATCGTCACCACGCCGGTGCCGCCGACCCCGGTGACCAGAATGCCATAGGAACCGGTGAGCGGCTTCAGCACAGGCTCGGGCAGATTGGCAAGGAGGCCGGACGCGCCCTCGGCGAGCCGCTCGGCTTTTTTCACCTTGGCGCCATGGACGGTGAC
>JAKFVK010000217.1 GCA_021732205.1 Hyphomicrobiales bacterium
GATGGCGGGGTTGACGGCTACATCTATTTCAAGCCCGACGGCAAGACGACCGAGAAGGCGGTGGTCTCGATCAAGGGCGGCAAGAATGTCGGCGTCACCATGATCCGCGACCTCATCGCTACCATCGAGCGCGACAAGGCGAAGGTCGGTATCCTGTTGAGCCTTGCCGAACCAACGCGGGAAATGAAGAAGGAAGCTGCCGCCGCCGGCCTCTATAAAACCGACATGCATGGCGATGTTCCGCGCATCCAGATCCTCACCATCGCCGATCTGTTCGATGGTGACCGCCCGCGCCTGCCCTGGGTTGATCCGAGTGTGTTCAGGAAGGCCAAGCGCGAGAAAACGGTCGGTGATGCCGGTTTTGGGCAGGGCGATTTGGAATTGTGAGGTGGGGGTAGCGAGTAGGGAGTAGGGAGTAGCGAGTAGGGAATAGGGAATAGGGAATAGGTAGGTTTCTCTATTTGCTATTGGCTATTCGCTACTCCCTACTTCCCTTTCCCTCGCGGGAGAAGGTGCCGCGCGACAGCGAGGCGGATGAGGGGTAACTTATACTACCACCTGTCCGCCGCCTCGTCGTCTTCAGCCTTTGCCGCGATCCAGCGTTTTTCTCCGCCTGCCGCCTCCTCCGCCTTCCAGAAGGGGGCGCGGGTCTTCAGATAATCCATGAGGAAGGAAGCGGCTTCGAAGGCCGCCTGGCGGTGGGAGGATGCGCAGATGACAAGCACGATATTGTCGCCAGGTTGCATGGTGCCATGGCGATGGATGATGGTTGAGCCCTGCAGCGGCCAGCGGCTTCTCGCGTCCTCCTCAAGGCGCGACAGCTCGGCTACCGCCATCTCCTCATAGGTCTCAAGCGTCAACGCCACCACATCGCGCCCGTCATCCTGCCCGCGACAGATACCGGTGAAGGTGACGATTGCGCCGATATCTGTGCGGCCTGCGGTGAGCGATGCGATCTCGGCGGCGATGTCGAAATCGCCGGTCTGGACGCTGACCGCCATCGCTCAGCCGCCAGTCATGGGAGGGAAAAAGGCGATCTCGCGCGCCCCGCCAATGGCGGCATCGAGCGGCACATGACGTTTGTCGAGGGCTGCCCTGATGACGCCGTCGGTTGCAAAGGCGTGATCATATTCCTCGCCCTGGCGCCTGAGATGGGCGATGAGTTCAGTCAGAGTGTTGACGCCCGCCGGCAGGATCATGTCTTCCTCCGCCTTGCCCACGCGCTCGCGCAACCAGGCGAAATATTTGATGGTGACGCTCATCCGCTGTCATCCTCGAAGAGGTGGCGCCCGCCGGCGCGGAAATAATCCCAGCCGGTGTAGAGCGTCAGGAGGGCGGCGAACCACAACAGAACGAGGCCGATCATCGTGCAGCCCGGCAGGACGCGCTCGCCGGCCGGTCCTGCAAGCAGGAAGCCGATGGCGGTGAGCTGCATCGTCGTCTTCCATTTGGCGAGTTTGGTGACGGGCACCGAGACACGCAATTCGGCGAGGAATTCGCGAAGCCCGGAGACAAGAATTTCACGGCACAGAATGATGACGGCCGCCCACAGGCTCCAGCCGGCAATCGTCGAATCGGCGGCAAGCAGCAGCAGGCAGGCTGCCACCAGAAGCTTGTCGGCGATGGGGTCCAGCATGCGGCCGAGCGCGGTTGCCTGGCTGTAAGTGCGCGCTACCCAGCCATCGGCATAGTCGGTAATCGCTGCAATTGTAAAAATTCCGAGTGAAAACCAGCGCGCTGCATGATCATTGGCGGAAAATTCACCGTCCCAGAAAAAGCAGGCGACGACAGCCGGCACCGCCGCACAGCGGCCATAGGTCAGCAGGTTCGCGGCATTAAGCGCGCGAGTGACGCGACGTGGTCTTTCCATGGGCACCATGGGGGGAGAAAACATGAGGGAGGGGGAAGCGTCAACTGGTGCGATGACTTAAGAGGATGCATTGAAATGATTCCAGATCAGCCGGGCGATTACCTCGCTGATGCCAGGTGCCTGCAACAGATCCTCAAGGCTCGCCCGCGAGACGGCCTTCGCCGTGCCGAAATGATGGAGAAGCGCCCGCTTGCGCGCGGGGCCGATGCCCGCAATCTCGTCGAGTGTGCTGATGCCAATCGCCTTTGAGCGCTTCTGGCGGTGGGCGCCGATGGCGAAGCGATGGGCTTCGTCGCGCAGGCGCTGGACGAAATAGAGCACGGGATCGCGCGGCTCCAATTGCATCGATGGATGCTCAAGGCGATGAAAGCGCTCGCGCCCGGCATCGCGGTCAGGGCCCTTGGAAATGGCGATGAGGGTGACGTCGCCGGAAACTCCAAGTTCAGCCAGCACGGCGTTCACCGCTTCAAGCTGGCCGCGTCCGCCGTCGACAAGCACCACATCAGGCCAGGCAGCAGGATCATCGCTTGCCGGGGTGTCCTCGCTCACCTCGCGCCGGCCCTCCTCCTTCAAAAGCCTGGCAAAGCGCCGCGTGAAAACCTCGCGCATCATGGCATAGTCATCGCCGGGTGTGAGGGTGCCGGGCGTCATGTTCCATTTGCGATACTGGCCTTTGATGAAGCCCTCCGGGCCGGCGACGATCATGGCGCCAACCGCATGGGCGCCCGATATATGCGAGTTGTCGTAGACCTCGATGCGGCGCGGCGGGGCTGGCAGATTGAAGGTCGTGGCAAGGCTTGCGAGCAGGCGCGACTGCGAGCTGGATTCGGCAAGCCGGCGCCCCAGCGCCTCGCGCGCATTGACCAGCGCGTGGTTGACCAGGTCCTTTTTTTCTCCGCGTTGGGGAATGGTGACATCGACCTTGAAGCCCTGGCGCAGCGTCAGCGCCTGGGCAAGCAAATCCATGTCCTCAATCGCTTCCGACAACAGGACGAGGCGGGGGCAGGGTTTGTCGTCATAAAACTGGGCGAGGAAGGCTTCCAGCACTTCGCTGCCGGTGAGGGATTTGTCGGCGCGCGGATAATAGGCGCGGTTGCCCCAGTTCTGATAGGTGCGGAAGAAGAAGACCTCGATGCAGGTCTGCCCGCCTTCCTGATGGACGGCGAAGACATCCGCCTCCTCAACCGTTTGCGGATTGATGCCTTGCGTTCCGGTGACGGCGGCAAAGGCGGAGATGCGGTCGCGATAGACGGCGGCCAGTTCGAAATCGAGACGGTCGGAGGCTGCTTCCATCTTGGCGGCCAGGTCCTGACGCACGGCAGCGCTTTTTCCCGACAGGAAGGCACGGCCTTCCTGGGCGAGATGGCCATAGGTCTCGAGATCAACGATTCCGGTGCAAGGCGCCGCGCAGCGTTTGATCTGATGAAGCAGGCAGGGCCGGGTGCGACTGTCATAGACCGAATCAGAGCAGGAGCGCAGGAGGAAGGCCTTCTGCAGCGCATTGATTGTGCGGTTGACGGCGCCAGCATTGGCAAAGGGACCGTAATAATCACCCTTGCGGTCGCGGGCGCCGCGATGCTTGAGGATGGCGGGGGCGGCGTGGTCTTTGGTGATCAGGATATAGGGAAATGATTTGTCATCGCGCATCAGCACGTTGAAGCGCGGGCGCAGTCGCTTGATGAGATTGGCTTCAAGCAGCAGGGCTTCGGTTTCGGTTTCGGTGGTAACAAATTCCATCGCCGCAGTTTCCGCCACCATGCGGGCGATGCGGTGGGGCAATCCGCTGGTGCGGGCGTAGGAGGCGACACGCTTCTTCAGGCTGCGCGCCTTGCCGACATAGAGAACTTCGCTTGCCCCATTCACCATGCGGTAGACACCGGGGCGGTCGGGCAGGCGCTTCAGATAATCGGCGATGACGGCGGCGCCGCGCAACACGCTGACGGGCGCTGACACACCATCTTCGTCGGATCGGGCCTGTGACATCGATGCTTCGCTCATGCAAACCGCAACTATCACAATTCATCTACGCCGGGCACGATTCAATCTGGAGATGTTGCATTGCAGCAACAAACCGAAACCGACCGTAGCAGAGTGACACACGACGTGCCGCAAATAGCGGCATTTATTTAAAATTCATCGAATTCGGCCAGTTCCTGCGGATGAGGGGCGTCTGATCGTCTTCATGATGGCGCAAGTGGTGTGTCAGCATTGCGGCAACAACGCCTTTGAGGCGGCGCGCCACAGGTTGGAACCAAAATCGCCGCACTTCGTTTCACTTCCCGACACATTCCAATCGGATACCCCGGTCCTACGGTCAACTGGAGAGTTTATCATGTTCAATAAGGGTGTTTTCGCAGCGGTCTCAATTATTGGTCTTTCGACCGCAGCTCATGCTGCCGATCTGCCAACCACGGTCCCTGCCTCGATTCCGGCACCAGCCTATTACAACTGGAGCGGGTTTTATATCGGCGCCCAGGTCGGTGGAGCTGTCGCCGGCGATAACAGCATTCGCCAGTTTGCCGCACTTGGCGGCGCGACCATCGGCAATCGCAACGCTGATCTGACGGGTGTGATCGGCGGCGTTCATGCCGGCTACAATTTTCAGGCCCATAACTGGGTCTACGGTGTGGAGGCTGATTTTGAAGGCTCCGATGCCAGCTCAG
The DNA here is from genome assembly GCA_021732205.1 of Hyphomicrobiales bacterium. Lineage (GTDB taxonomy): Bacteria > Pseudomonadota > Alphaproteobacteria > Rhizobiales > UBA4765 > Raskinella. The sequence continues at coordinate 4,534 of JAKFVK010000217.1, forward strand.
GCCTGCAGACATTGCAGTCAGGCGATCGCGCCGGTGCGCGTCTTAACTGGCTTGGCTCGGTACGCGGTCGTCTGGGCTATGCGGTTGACCAATTGCTGATCTACGGCACAGGCGGCTTGGCTTACGGTGAATTCGATAACCGTGTCGTCAACGGTGTGACGGGTGTTGGCCAGACTTTTACCGGAACGCGTCTTGGCTGGACGGCAGGAGCCGGGCTTGAATACGCCTTCCAGCCAAACTGGACGGCGCGGATCGAATATCGCTACACCGAATTTGATCGCGCCGGATTCAACCCGACGGTTGGAACCAGTGTTGTCGGTTCAAGCTTCCGCGATGATCCGAGCTTCCATGCGGTGCGTGCCGGGATCAGCTACAAGTTCTGACATCATCCATCACGATCAGCGCCATCAGGGCATGTCGGTCAAGGCCAGCATGCCCTTTTTGCTGACGTGCCCTGCACCGGCGACTTATTCGACGAGGCCGGTATTGTCGGCTGTCTGCCAGATCAGGTGTTGACCACCGTCAAGCGCGATCATCTGCCCGGTGACGGAGCGGGTGGCAATGAGGAAACGCAAGGCGGCGCTGAAGTCCTCGAGATCAGGTCCCCGCCGCAGGATGGTTGCCTGCTGCTGACGTAGAAAATCCTCATCCGGCTGGCGGCTGCCTTTGAGTGTCGGGCCGGGCGCGATGGCATTGACGCGGATGCGCGGTGCGAACGCCTGAGCCATTGTGCGGGTCGCCGTCCACAGTGCCGCTTTTGACAGGGTGTAGGAAAAGAATTGCGGTGTCAGTTTCAGCACGCGCTGGTCGATCAGGTTGACGATCAGCCCCTCATGCGCGAGCGGCAGGGCCTGCGCCATCGCCTGGGCCAGAAAGAGAGGGGTCGTGAGATTGACCGCCATCTGGCGTTCGTAGTGGGCGCGCGACATGTCGGCAGCCTCGTCTGGCTCGAACTGCGAGGCATTGTTGACGAGCAATCCAAGCGGCC
>JAKFVK010000139.1 GCA_021732205.1 Hyphomicrobiales bacterium
TGCGGGCACATACGGTTGACGAGGGACGGCGCGGGCGTTCAGCAATTTGCCAGTCAATGCTGAGCCGCGCCCTGGCGTCGGGCGCAAGCGCGGTTCCAGCACCCGATCAGGTGAGGCTTTCGCTGGCCTGACCACATGACCATGAATCAGGCAGAATATTGCCAATCTGCGCTCCCTCGCTGCCAAGCGCGAGGGCGACCAGAAACGGGCTTGCCAGAGGGCGGCTGCCACGATTGTGCAATTCGACAACCATCGGGCAGGTGCTGGCTGGTTTACAGTAGGCCGGAACAGTCAGCGTCAGTGCGAGCGATACCTCCGGCTTGTCGCCGGCCTCCTTCGCGCCTGCTGTATTTCCCGAATCCACTTTCGCCGGATCGGCAGCAGCGGGTGCCTTCTCCGCACTCTTTGTCGCAGGAGCGGCGTTCTCCACCGGCGCCGGGCAGGGCTTTTCGGCAATGCGGGTTGCCTGATCAAGGGCACCAAAGGCCTGGCGGGCCTCGTCCAGCCGCTGGTCACGCTCACGAGCTAGATTATCGAGTTCCTTCGAGGTGATCTTGCCCGTCTTCTGCAACGCCTGGAGGTCAGCGAAACGGCGGGCAGCGATCTGGGCATTTTCAGCAGCTGCGGCCTGCGCCGCCGCAGCGCTCGAGACGAGCGCTGCCTTCTCCTCCGCGCAAAGCGGGCCGCTCGCGAGTGTCGGTAGCGCCACGGTGCGATAGGAATCGTTTTGCCGGGCGTAGACGAGCGAAGCCCCGCCCGTCCCGCACAATATCATCGATAGCGCCAGCGCCACGGCTATACGTGGGCGGTTTTGGCCACACATGTTCGAACTCCGAAACCCCGATCCGCTACCGGATTAGCACAATATATAACGCCCGAATGACAATTTCCCGTCATACAGGCTGACATCCGGCATCATAGGGCCTATCTGGCGACTAATTGCGACTAATCTTCGATGATGATGCGCGGCGGCGGCTTTCTTGCGCCACTTGCGTTCAAAAGCATGCGCCGCGCGATCTGGCGAAAGGTATCGGCATGCGCACCTTGCGGGTGTTTCACCATGATCGGCGTTCCTGCATCCGAGGTCTCACGAATGTAAGGATCAAGCGGGATCTGGCCTAAAAACGGCACCTGAAGACGGGCAGCATCATCCTCGGCGCCGCCATGACCAAAAATGTCGGTGCGGTTGCCACATTTCGGGCAGAGGAAAAAACTCATATTCTCGATCACGCCAAGGATCGGCACGTCGACGCGCCTGAACATGGCAAGCCCGCGCCGGGCATCGATGAGCGCCATATCCTGAGGCGTGGAAACGACAACGGCACCCGCCAGCGGCACTATCTGCGCGAGCGTCAGGGCGGCATCACCGGTCCCCGGCGGCATGTCGACGATCAGCACATCAAGCGGGCCCCAGTCGACATCGCGCAGAAGCTGCGTGATCGCCTGCATCACCATCGGGCCGCGCCAGATCATTGCGCCGCTTTCAGGAACCAGCAGGCCGATCGACATGATGACGAGGCCATTTGTTCGAAGCGGCTTCAGGCGATTGCCGGGCAACAATTCGGGCTTGTCGTGAACACCCAGCAGGGTTGGCACGGACGGCCCGTAGATATCCGCGTCAAGCAGGCCGACCTTCAACCCGTCGGCGGCGCAGGCCAGAGCCAGATTGACGGCGGTCGTCGACTTGCCAACGCCCCCTTTGCCCGAGGAAATGGCGATGATCGCCTTGATGTCGGGCGCCAGCTTCGGCGGCGGGGCCGGAGCGGTACGTGGAGGAGAAAGGGCCATGCTAGGTCTCGTTTTGATGGAGAAGGACCCTAGCGACAGACGACACCGGGTCAAGCGCCGCCTTGCTCCCGGCATGTCGTGGAGCTGCTTTCGCGCTTGCACTTGGGGCCGGTCCGGTTAGGTTCGCGCTTCAGCGATTTGAATTGAACAGCGGAGCGAAACAGTGGCCAAGGTTGCATTTCTCGGTTTGGGCGTGATGGGCTACCCGATGGCCGGCCATCTCAAAGCCAAGGGCCATGAGGTGACCGTCTACAACCGCTCGCCCGGCAAGGCGGCTGAATGGGTGATGCAGCATGGCGGCAAGTCGGCGCCGACCCCCAAAGCGGCAGCGCACGGCCAGGAGATCGTCTTCGCCTGCGTCGGCAATGATGATGATCTGCGCCAAGTGGTGACTGGCAGTGACGGCGCCTTCGAAGGCATGGCCAAGGGGGCGCTCTTCGTCGATCACACGACGGCGTCCGCCAATGTGGCACGCGAGCTTCACGCTGCCGGCAAGGGACGCGGCATCGATTTTATCGACGCACCGGTCTCGGGAGGCCAGGCAGGCGCGCAGAACGGCGTGCTGACGGTCATGTGCGGCGGCGACCCTGCGCCCTATGCAAAGGCCGAACCGGTCATCATGTCGTTTGCCCGCTCATGCCGGTTGCTCGGAGATTCGGGCGCAGGCCAGCTTACCAAGATGGTCAACCAGATCTGCATCGCCGGACTGGTCCAGGGGCTGTCGGAAGGCGTCCATTTCGCCAAGCGCGCGGGGCTTGATGTCGAGGCTGTCCTTGACGTTATCTCGAAGGGCGCGGCGGGCTCATGGCAGATGGAAAACCGCGGCAAGACGATGAATGCCAACAAATTCGACTTCGGCTTTGCGGTTGACTGGATGCGCAAGGATTTGTCGATGTGTCTTGATGAATCGCGGCGCAACGGCGCCAAATTGCCGGTTACAGCCCTCGTCGACCAATTCTATGCCCAGGTGCAGGAGATGGGCGGCAAGCGCTGGGACACGTCCAGCCTGATCGCCCTGCTTGATCGCAAATAACCGCCTCAGCGCCGCGTAAACGTCAGATAGGCGGCAAAACCGGCGATGGCGACAAAGATCACAAACATCGCCGTTTCACGGGCTTCGCCCTGCAGCGTTACGGCGCGCCTCATATCGGCCAGGCGCTCCGACTGGCCAGGATCAAGCGAAAGCAGCATCAGCACCACGACCGAGATGGCGGCGAGGATGATGAAGATGGGAAAGCGTCCTTTCATAACCTCTAGATAAGGCCGGAACGGCGCCAGGGGAAGGGGGTCTTCATTTGCCCAGAATACGGCGCACATCCGCTTGCAGGACGGGCAGGAGATCGCGTTCATACCATGGGTTCTTCTTCAGCCAGCCGGTATTGCGCCAGGACGGATGGGGAACGGGAATAACCCGGAGCGATGCGTTGGCGCCGTAGGCGATCTGCCAGTTCTCAACGGTTGCCTGAAGGCTGGAGCCGAGATGAGCATCAAGCCCCAGGCGGCGGAAATGATAGCGCTGGGCGTACTGGCCGATCAGGACGAGCAATTCGATATTGCGGAATTGCTGCATCAACCGATCATGCCAGGTGGCGGCGCATTCAGGGCGCGGTGGCAGATCGCCGCCCTTGGCATCCTGGCCGGGAAAGCAGAACCCCATAGGGATGATCGCCAGATTGGTCTCGTCGTAGAACGTCGCATCGTCGACGCCGAGCCATGAGCGCAGGCGCTCGCCGGAGGCGTCTGTATATGGCTTGCCGGAGAGATGAACCTTGGTTCCTGGTGCCTGTCCGGCCAGAACGATGCGCGCACCGGGTTTGCCGCGAAAGACCGGGCGCGGCTCATGCGGCAGCGGCGATCCGCGCGGATTGCTGACACAGACCCGGCAGGCACGGATTTCGCTGGCAAGCCTTGCGAAGGATTCGCTCATTTGACTGGCGCCACGCTGGGGCGGGCGCTGACCTCAGCATGCCAGCGGCGCAGCGACGTCAGTTCCTCGGGAACGCTTAGGCGGATCGGGCGCAGAAAGTCGATGGCAACGAGCGCTGTAATGTCGGCAATCGAAAACCGATCGCCGGCGATGAACGGGCTGTTTTTCAATTGTGCGTCGAGCAAGGCACAGCTTGCCATGACCTTCGCCTTGTTCGCTTCGCCCCATTGCGGAATTTGCGGAAGTTCAAGCTCGGCCATCGAGGGGTGCAGATGGCGGAAGACAGCAGCGGTGTGGTTCAACAGCGTCAACTCAACCCGGCGGTTCCACATTTCGCAGATCGCCCGCTCAATCGGTGTCCTGCCGAACAGATTTGGCTCCGGCGCCATCGCTTCCTCGATATAACGACAGATGGCGACGGATTCCGACAGCGCGGTGTCATCATCAAGAACCAGCACGGGGATGCGCTGGAAGGGATTGAGGCGCGCAAAGTCTGCCTCGTAATGCTGCTTCTTCATGATGTCGACATCGACGACATCAGGCAGCGTTATTCCCTTCTCAGCAAGAAAAATCCCGACACGGCGCGGGTTGGGCGCGCGGGCCGATGTGAAGAGACGCATTCCTTCCTCCCCTGTCGCTGATTTCGACCGCTTTTCCCGTCCTCTTGGTGCTTTCGGGATCGATTAACCGTGTTGGTAAGCCAGTGATTAACCTATATCTCGCACATTGGCCGCGTCCACTGGAAGTCGGATCAAAATGGCGCGGGCTAGCGTAGCGGATTATGGCGGAATTGTAGCGGGCGCGCCGCTTGACGTTCATCGGCACGACGTGTCGATGCGCGTGCAGGAATTGCGTGACAAGCTGACATCACAATCGGGGACCGCGCCGGCCTTCGACCACGAACTTGTCGTTCAGTTTGCCAAAAATCGCCTGTCGACAGCCTTTCTGGTGCCCTTGCTGGCGATCGCAACGGCTGGCGTTGGCTCGATCTGGTTTCCGATCGTCCCGCTGATCGCCTGGTTGGCCGGCGTGCTGACAATGAACGCCGTGATTATTGCCTCATGCAGCCATTTCAGCCGCAAATCGCTGGATGGCACGGCAATCAACCGCTGGCGCAAGCGCTTCAGCGCCATCGAGGCCATGCATGGCTTTGCCTGGTCGCTCATCTACGCCCTGCCGATCGTCTCGTCTGATCCGATTACCGGGCAGATGTTCCTGTTCGTTCTCACATTGCTGGTTATTGCCGTCAGCGCCATGTTGTCCTCCAGCCAGCCGGCTGCGGTCTGGAGCTGCACGCTTCCCGTCGCGCTTGGCCTCGTGATGCGCTTTGCGTTGAAGCTGGAGCCGGTGCCGCTGACGATGGCGATGATGACGATCGCCGCCGAAGGCTTCTTTCTCGTTCTCTCGCATCGCCTCTACACCGCAACGCTCGATGGCTTGTCGATGCGAGCCGAGCAGGGACGTCTAATTCGCGAATTGGAGCAGGCGAAGATCGCCTCGGATGAGGCGCGTCGCCATGCGGAGGCTTCCAACCTCGCCAAATCGCGCTTTCTGGCAACCATGAGCCATGAGCTGCGCACGCCGCTCAATGCCATCCTTGGCTTTTCGGAAGTCATGCAGGCGGAAATTCTCGGTCCTTTCGGCAACCCTACCTATAAGGAATACGCTGGCGATATCCACGCCTCAGGGCAGCACCTGCTGAACCTCATCAATGAAATTCTCGATCTTTCCCGCGTCGAGGCCGGGCGGTTCGAACTGAATGAGGAGAGCATCAGCCTCGTGACGACGGTCGATGATTGTC
>JAKFVK010000164.1 GCA_021732205.1 Hyphomicrobiales bacterium
GGAGAATGAGAATGGATGCCGTCGTGAAGTCTTTCCCTGCCCGCGCTGACCAGGCGGATATCGTCCGTCGACGTCCTTCGCGCGAGGAAGCGGAAGCGGCTGTGCGTACACTGATCGAATGGGTGGGTGATGATCCTGATCGCGAGGGTCTGCTTGATACCCCCCGGCGGATGGTCAAGGCCTGGGAAGATCTCTTCCGTGGCTACAAATTGTCCGCAGCCGAAGAGCTGGACACCGTTTTCGAGGAAGTGGGCGGTTATGGCGACATCGTTCTGGTGCGCGACATCCCCTTCTTCTCGCATTGCGAGCATCATATCGTACCCATCACCGGCAAGGCCCACATTGCCTATTATCCGCGCGACGGCGTCGTCGGCCTGTCGAAGCTGGCGCGTGTTGTCGATATCTTTGCCCGGCGCCTGCAGACGCAGGAAAATCTGACGGCCGAGATTTCCAACGCCATCGATGAGCATTTGAAGCCGCGTGGTCTGGCCATCCTGCTCGAAGCCGAGCATATGTGCATGTCGATGCGTGGCGTGCAGAAGCATGGCGTGTCCACCGTCACCACCGGCTTCACCGGCGTCTTCCGCGATGATCCGAGCGAGCAGGCCCGCTTCATGATGCTCATCCGCGGCTTCAAGAGCTGAGCACAGAAGCAGACGGGTTTTCCGCTATGGTGACCCCAGATGTGAGCGCCGTGACCCTGCGGGAGCAAGGCACGGCTTTTCTGCCGCGTTTTGATGCTGACGGATTGATCACCGCCATCACCCTTGACGCAGCGCGCGGTGATGTACTGATGGTCGCCCATATGAACGACGAGGCCCTGCGCCTTACATTGACGACCGGCATCGCTCATTACTGGTCGCGCTCGCGACGGCAATTGTGGAAAAAAGGCGAAACATCAGGGCAGCTACAGACGATTGTCGATATTGCGGTTGACTGCGATCAGGACGCGCTTTTGCTGCGCGTCACCGTCGGCGGCGATGGTGGTGCCTGCCATACCGGCGCCCGCAGCTGTTTTTACCGCCGACTTGTGGTCGATGACAGCGGCACCCCTCACCTCATACGCGTATCCGACGCTGATTCACAACGCTAGACTTTTGCCGTAACAAACTGACAAGTCTCGTATTTGCTGACAACAAGCGGCGCAGGATACAACGATGACACCCTCCCCCCTCATCCGTGCCATCACCCCGCAGGACCGCCCCGCGTGGGACGGGCTGTGGCAGGGATATCTGTCATTCTACGAGGTTCACCTGGCCGCCGACATCACCGACGCCACCTTCGCGCGGGTGAGCCAGGGGAATGGCATCAACGGATTTATAGCGCTGTCACCAGAGGGTGCGCCACTTGGCCTCGTCCATTACACGTTCCACCCCTCAACCTGGAGCAAGGGCGGCTATTGCTATCTTGAGGATCTGTTCGTCAAACCTGAAGCGCGCGGCCTCAGGCTTGGCCGGGCACTCATCACCGCCACCGAAACTGCGGCACGGGACTACGGCGCCACCCGCCTTTACTGGAACACGGAAGAGTTCAACGGCACGGCAAGGAGGCTCTACGAGCGCCTCGCCAAACGCGCGCCGTTCGTGCGCTACCAGATCGCCTTGTAGACGGCTCACGCGGTGGCGATGTAATCGCGCATCGCGTTGGTTTCGTGCTCAAGCTCGCTCAACCGATACTTGACCACATCGCCAATCGAAATAATCCCCGCGAGCCTGCTGCCCACGACAACCGGCAGATGGCGGAATTTGCCATCCGTCATCTGGCGCATCAGGTCGGCAATTGATGCCTCCTGCGAACAGGTGGCGACGGTGCGCGTCATGATGGTTGACACCGGTGATTCGAGGACCGACGGCCCCTCGCCGTCAAGCGCCCGCACCACATCGCGCTCTGATGCGATCCCGACGATCCGGTCATCGGGACCCGTGATGACGACCGCGCCGATCCGGCGCTTGGCCAGCATCGCCACGACATGAGCAATGGTTGCGCTTGGGGCTGCGGTCGCGACGTCGCCCCCTTTGGCTTCCAGGATCTGCTTGACGATCATAGCCTTCTCCCTCTCGCCGTGGTCTTGCTGCCGACGGTTTCCTCAGCCTAGCACGATGCCCGTCAACCACAATTGCTGCAATCGCCCCGAGACAAAATGTGATTAGTCAGCCAGCCGTCGCGGCAAAATGGGGTCAAACAGTGGAAAAAGCACCAAGCCGGCAAGAAATCCACCCAAATGAGCTTCCCAGGCAATACTCGTCCCTTCTTCAAGACCACTTGGTATGATGCCGGACCCGAAGACAATTGTCAGGGCAAACCACAAGGCAACAAAGCCGAAGATGCGCGGGTTCGACAGCGACTGAAGCAAGGGCGGCGCCGGCCGCCGAAAGGCCGATGCCCCTGATCCACGCAGGCCGCCGAGCGGCGCTCCTGCTTCGAAAACAAATCGGCAGGCGGCAGCCGTCAGACCCGAGATGGCCGCGGATGCGCCGACAACAGGCACGGCCTCGCCCACATGCGTCATGAAATGGGCGGCTGCGCCCCCAACCGAACACAGCAAGGAAAACAAAAGAAAGCGCCCTGGCCCGAACCGCCAGGCGACCGCGCTGCCAAAAACCACCAGCCACAGCGTATTGACCAGGACATGCTGCCAGTCGCCATGCAGCAACCCATAGGTGATCGGGGACCACAACCGCGCCCATTGATCATCGGCGAACAATGCGCGCGCAAACCCCTGATCGCTGTAGCGCAGCGGGATGAAGGAAAAGCGCAGGATGAAGTCTTCATCACGTTCCGTCGCGATCCATTGACGCCAGCCATGAAGGCCGATCATCACGCCCGATAGAGCCACAATCACGCCCGGAAGATTGAAAAACGGCTCATTTGCGGGGCCGGCTGGCGGTGTCTTGATCATATCATCCATCACCCACGCTTAGGCATTCGCAAGCAGTCTGGCAATCGCAACGCGCGCTTCGCCGCGCCGCCCGCACCAGGTCACGCAGGCTGGCTTGATCCATCATGGTTAACAAAACATGGCACGGCTCGTGCTGCGTGAGCCTGCCGACGACGTTCGACACGGCCAAACTGTGCCGAAACGGGATTGCGGGGATGGGTTTCACAGCCAGGGCAGGCGCCGGGGTAACGGAGTGGTCAGACTATGATACAGCGCAAGCCGCGTTTCGCGCACCAATCAACTGAACATCTGTATGAATATTGGAACCGGCGCCGTGGGTCGCGTCCGGCACCGACGCGTGCAGAAATTGAGCCAAGTGATATCCGCAACATTCTCCCTGATACATTTATTCTGTCGGTTGATGAGGGTCGCATTTCCTGGCGGCTGGCGGGCATGCGCATCTGTACGCTTCACTGCCGTGAACTGAAGGAGCGTGACTTTCTCGCCGACTGGCTGGGGCGCGAGCGCGAGACCATCGAATCTCTTCTCCAGGCAATCATTGCCGAGGCCGCTGTCACGGTTTTGCAGTTTCAGGGAAGTGCCGGCAGAGGCGCACCGCTTGATGTCGAAATGGTCCTCATGCCTCTGTCGACATTCGGCCGCGCCAATCGCATATTAGGCGCCATGGGGACGCTGAACGATCCATACTGGATTGGCATCCAGCCACCGTCAAACCGCAAGATCGGTAATACGCGTCTGCTGTGGCCATCGGGCGCCCCAGACAATTTCTACGGCGAAACTCCCTCTCTCGCCTCGGCGCAGTCACGCTTTACCCAGTTGATGACACCGGAAATCGAACTGGCGGCCGATCGTGCGCGCCGTTATCGCCATTTGACAGTGATGGATGGCGGCAAAAACTGAACAGCAATCCGCGTGTGATAAGCCGGGATAGTTTTCGTTTGATCGTCCTGGCAGCCTTAAACTAACCGGTTCTTAAGGTTAAGCGGGGTAGTTTGTTGCCAAGTGATAACGCTTGAAGGCAAGCAAACACGACGATGAATGTAGCGCTCGCTCAAAATCGCCCGGGACAGACGCCAAAGCCACGCGAAAAGCGTCGCTTTCAGCGCGTCAGCATCTCCTTGCTCGGTCGCTATATGCTGCCCACCAAGCAGGAATATCCTTGCCAGGTTCTGGACATCTCGCCAGGCGGCGTATCATTCGTCGCCCCTGAAACCTCGCTGGTCGGCGATATGGTGATTGCCTATATCGACCATGTGGGCCGCGTCGAGGGGCGCATCGCACGCCTTATTCCCAATGGCTTTGCCATGACGATCGAGGCGACGGCGCGCAAACGCGACAAGCTCGCCTCCCAGCTGACATGGCTTGCCAATCGTCATGTTCTGGGCCTGCCGGAAGATCGTCGCCATGAACGCATTCTGCCGCGCAATCCCATGTCGCGCCTGACCCTGCCCGACGGCAGCGTGCAGCCATGCCGCCTCATCGACCTGTCCCTGTCAGGCGCTGCCATCAGCCTGCAGAACCGCCCGACTGTCGGAACACCAGTGCTGCTTGGCCGTATCCGCGCTCGCATCGTGCGTCATCTCGAAGCCGGTATCGCGCTCGAATTCGCCAGCATCCAGGACCCCGAGCACATCGAGCAGCAACTGCATTGACAGCCGGCTTCGTGCTGAGATGTGACGGTATAAGCCTCACTTTATAAAAATTGTTGCTGCCGTTCGTGGCGTCCTCACGTCGAATTCACCGATAATCGACTTAGGGTCAGGACCCATTAATTTGGACGAAACGGTGGGAGAGAAATGGCGCGAGGTTGAGGAGCAAGCCTGCAGGAAGTCGTCTGACTTTCAAAGGCTTGCGACATAAAGATCGCGTCATTTCACCCCATCCGAAGGACAAGGCACGAATGGCAAACTGGTTCGTCGAAGCCCTCAACCATACCAAGGAGTATGCTTTTCGGGCTTCTCCTGCCATTTTATCCATTCGTGCCATGCCGTTTTGCCTAAATTAATGGGTCCTCACCCTAACAACAGACCATAGGGCGCCGTGACGGCGCCCTTATTGTTTCCGCCCGCCTGCAGTCGCATGTGTCGCGACAACATCAGCAGGCGAGGCTGAACGTACAGCCTCGCGCGCGCCCCAGGCGATGACCTGGCCGCAACACAGCGCTTTGTGGCGCACCACCTATCGCCCCGCTCATCCAGGCCATCCCCCGCACAGCCTATGACGCGTCAGCGCAGCGCTGCCAGTTCGTTCGAATTTGAGACAAATTTGCGTCAATTTGGGATCGCATGTTGTGGTGGCGCAGCGTCTTCCATGGCTAATATTGTATTAAAGTAATCATTAAAATTAGACATAAATAATACTAAAACAATCATAAAACATACATAAAATGCATGAATATTACTTAGCGTGACTGAAAATATTGTGTGTCATCTTCCCAATACTAACGGGGAGAGACAGAACATGCAAAAACTAATTGCAACAGTAGGCGTCCTGGTGATGATCTTCAGCCTGTCACAGGCCATGGCCCGCGACGCCTTCACCCTGCCGGCCGAACCAGCGTCGGCGACAACATCGAATTACATCTCGATCAACGGCGAGACAC
>JAKFVK010000240.1 GCA_021732205.1 Hyphomicrobiales bacterium
TGAACCAGAATTTTCGCAACCTTGCCATGTGGGTCATCATCGGGCTGTTGCTCGTTGTCTTGTTCTCATTGTTCCAGAACCCCGGTCAGCGCGGGGGAAGCAGCGAAATTCCCTATTCGCAATTCCTCGCGGATGCTGAACAGGGCCGTATCCGCGACGTCACAATCGTTGGAACCCAGGAAGTACAGGGCCATTTCAGTGATGGGCGTGGGTTCTCCGTCTTTACACCACCTGATCCGACGCTTGGCAAAAGGCTGTCTGATAAGGGTGTGAGCGTTTCTGCGCGCCCGCCGTCCGAGAACATCTTCGGCTCACTCCTCATTTCGTCCTTGCCGATGCTGCTTCTCGTCGGGGTGTGGATCTATCTGATGCGCCAGATGCAGGGCACCGGTGGCAAGGCCATGGGTTTTGGCAAGTCGCGCGCCAAGCTTCTGACCGAAGCACATGGGCGGATCACATTCGAGGACGTTGCCGGCATTGATGAGGCGAAGGAAGATTTGCAGGAAATCGTCGAATTCCTTCGCGATCCGCAGAAATTCCAGCGTCTGGGTGGTCGCATTCCTCGCGGCGTGCTGCTGGTAGGTCCTCCGGGCACCGGCAAGACGCTCACCGCGCGGGCGGTGGCCGGTGAAGCCAATGTTCCGTTCTTTACCATTTCAGGATCGGATTTCGTCGAGATGTTTGTCGGCGTTGGCGCCAGCCGCGTCCGGGACATGTTCGAGCAGGCGAAAAAGAATGCGCCCTGCATCATCTTCATCGACGAGATCGATGCGGTGGGGCGTCATCGTGGCGCCGGTCTTGGCGGGGGTAATGATGAGCGCGAGCAGACGCTGAACCAGTTGCTGGTCGAAATGGACGGGTTCGAACCCAATGAGGGTATCATCATCATCGCCGCCACGAACCGCCCGGATGTTCTGGATCCCGCTCTGCTGCGGCCCGGGCGCTTTGACCGGCAGATCGTGGTCCCCAATCCCGATGTGATCGGGCGTGAGAAGATCCTCAAGGTCCATGTGCGCAAGGTGCCGCTGGCGCCCGACGTCAATTTGAAGACGTTGGCGCGCGGCACGCCGGGATTTTCCGGTGCCGACCTCATGAACCTGGTCAATGAAGGTGCGTTGCTGGCGGCGCGTCGCAACAAGCGCCTCGTCACCATGGACGAGTTCGAGGACGCCAAGGACAAGATCATGATGGGGGCGGAGCGCCGTTCGCTCGTCATGACGGAAGAAGAGAAGAAACTGACCGCTTATCACGAAGGCGGGCACGCCATCGTTGCGCTGTCAGTGCCGGCAACCGACCCCGTGCACAAGGCAACCATCATTCCGCGCGGTCGGGCGCTTGGAATGGTGATGCAGCTGCCGGAGCGCGACAAGCTGTCGATGAGCTACATCCAGATGACCTCGCGTCTTGCCATCATGATGGGCGGTCGTGTGGCGGAAGAGATGATCTTCGGCAAGGAACGGGTGACCTCCGGCGCCCAGTCCGATATCGAGCAGGCGACGCGGCTTGCTCGCATGATGGTGACCCGCTGGGGTTTCTCCGACAAGCTTGGCACGGTGGCCTATGGAGAAAACCAGGAGGAAGTGTTCCTGGGCATGTCGGTTGGCCGCCAACAGAATATATCCGAGGATACGGCCGAGACGATCGATGCCGAGGTGCGCCGCCTGGTTGATGAAGGGCTGGTGGAAGCCCGGCGTATCCTCACCGAGCGCCGGGGTGATCTTGAAACGCTTGCCAGTGGACTGCTCGAATACGAGACGCTGACGGGCGATGAGATCATCGACCTCATCAAGGGCAAGCCGCCGGTGCGCGATACGGGCGACGAGCCGCCGGTGCGCGGATCAGCGGTGCCTTCCGCCGGTCGGCCCTCGCGCCCGCGCGACGAGCCGGATACCGACATGAAGCCGCAGCCGCAATCCTGATCGTGGTAGCGGGCGTTAACGTATCTGACAAATTTCGACTTACCCGAGCGCTGGCATCTGGTAGAGCCTCGTGGCACGTCTGCCCGCGCTAGTCGTTCGGCGCGGCGGCCAATTCAATTGGAACGTGGGCTTTCTCACATGGCGCGGAAATATTTTGGTACCGATGGCATTCGTGGCAAGGCGAATAAGGGCAAGCTGTCAGCCGAACTGGCGATGCGGGTCGGCATGGCGGCCGGGCTGCAATTCCAGAAGGCCGGCGAGCGCTCGCGTGTTCTCATCGGCAAGGATACACGGCTTTCGGGCTATCTCATCGAAAGCGCGCTGACATCAGGTTTCCTTTCGGTTGGCATGGATGTTTTGCTGGTCGGGCCGATGCCAACACCGGCTGTTGCCATGTTGACCCGCTCCATGCGCGCTGATGTCGGGGTGATGATTTCTGCCTCCCACAACCCTTATGAAGATAATGGCATCAAGCTCTTTGGCCCTGACGGATTCAAACTGTCGGACGATATCGAGCGGCAGATCGAAGCCTATATCGATGCTGATCTGAGCGGACGATTGGCTGATTCACAACGGTTGGGGCGGGCCAAGCGGGTCGAGGGCGTACATGCGCGCTATGTCGAGTTCGCCAAGCGCACGCTGTCGCGGCCACTTGATCTTGGCGGGCTGAGGGTTGTGATTGATTGCGCCAACGGGGCGGGCTACCGGGTGGCGCCGGAAGCCTTGTGGGAACTGGGCGCCGAGGTGATCGCTATCGGCGATGAACCCGATGGCTTCAACATCAATCACGAGTGCGGCTCAACGGCGCCGGACCTGCTGTGCCGCAAGGTGCGGGAGGTACGCGCTGATATCGGAATTGCGCTCGATGGCGATGCCGACCGCGTGCTGATTGTCGATGAAAAAGGGCAGATCGTTGACGGCGATCAGCTGATGGCGGTGATTGCCCAGTCGTGGAACGAAGATGGCAGGCTGGCGCGCCCCGGTGTCGTTGCGACAGTGATGTCCAATCTCGGGCTGGAGCGTTTCCTGGATGGTATCGGCCTGCATATGGCCCGTACGCCGGTTGGTGATCGCTATGTGCTCGAGCATATGCGCGAGCATGGCTATAATCTTGGCGGCGAACAGTCCGGTCACATTATCCTTTCCGATTTCGTGACGACGGGTGACGGGCTCGTCTCGGCGCTGCAGCTTCTCGATGTGGTGATCCGCCGCCAGAAGCCGGTGTCGGAACTCGCTCATTGCTTCGAGAAAGTTCCCCAGCTTTTACGTAACGTCAGAGTGAGCGATGCCGCTCCCCTCGAGCGCAGCAGGGTCAAGGCGATCATCAGCGAGGGAACGGCGCTGCTTGGCAAGAATGGTCGCCTGATCATCCGTCCTTCCGGCACCGAACCGGTTATTCGCGTCATGGCGGAAGGCGATGATCCGGTGCTGGTTGAGCAGGTTGTCGGTGATATCTGCTCGGCGCTTCAGGAAAGTGAAGCCGCCTGACCTCTGCCGGTTTCGAGATGCGACACGGCGCCGGCGCACGGCGTCCTGTGGCATTTTCATCGATTATTGAGCTTAAGAATTAAGGTTAAGCGCTTTTTAAGCAATCTCCTCCACATTGGCGTCAAGCGGCACATCGCGCCGTTGTTCAAGCGGATTTAATCCGGCCAAGTGGAGACTTACCATGAATAAGCTTTCGATCGCCCTGGCGGTTGCAGCGAGTCTCGGCCTAGCAGCGTCGAGTGCGGGCGCGGCCGATCTCATTGATGCACGGCCTGTGCCTCATGTCATTCCTGCGCCCATCGAAGTCGCCAGCGGCTGGTATATACGCGGCGATGTGGGAACCGGCGTCGCTGATTTCCGGGACTTCACCTTGAGCCCGGCTGATCCGGCCCTCAAACAGGTCCAGAAATCCATCGAGAGCCCGCCGATCATTGGTGTGGGCGTCGGTTATCAGTTCAATGATTTCCTGCGCGCTGATATCACCGGTGAATATCGCGGCAATCAGGGCTTCAGCTTCGTGCGCTCGGATAAGAACGATCCCTTCCAGTCGATCAGTGCCTATAACGGCAAGTTGAGCTCGGTCCTGGTACTTGCGAATGGCTACATCGATCTTGGCAATTTCTACGGCATCACGCCCTTCGTTGGTGGCGGTGTCGGCTTTGCCCATCATCGCTTTTCAGGCCTCCAGGACGCAGGCTACATCGTGTTTGGCGGCGGTTACGGCTACGCAGCCACGCGCGAATCGACCGAGTTTGCCTGGGCGATCCATGCCGGTCTCGCCTATGCCGTCAATGAGAATTTGAAACTTGAAGCGAGCTATCGTTACGCCAATCTCGGCAGCCCGGTAGCCGGTCAGATCGTCTGTCAGGGGCCTGGCGATTGCTCGCGTCCGACGCTGACAGCTCGCGACCTCACCTCGCATGATTTCCGCCTTGGCGCCCGGTGGCTCTTCAATCCGCCGCAGCAGGTGGTACGCGTCGAGCGCCCGGTCATCGCCCGCAACTGAGCCCGCGCGTTCGCGACCTTCCTTCAACGGCCCCTTCGGGGGCCGTTTTCGTTTGGCGTCGATATGGGCGCTTTGACGCCGTCACGGTTCCCCGGCCATGACGGCCATCGGTCGTTGGTCGGATTGACGAAAGGCCTCGACTTCTTTAATCGCGGTGGCGGGACACCTCTCCCCAACGAGAGGCTGCGATCTGGAAGGACGCGTCAAGATGACAATAACAATGCCCGTATTGCGGCCGAAATCGCCGCATTTTTCCTCCGGCCCTTGCGCCAAGCGCCCTGGCTGGTCTGCCAAAAAGCTCAACACGTCCGTTCTTGGTCGCAGCCACCGCTCGAAAGAGGGCAAGGCGCGGCTGAAGCTGGCGATTGATCTGACGCGCGAGGTGCTGCAGGTCCCCGCCGATTACCTGATCGGGATCGTTCCCGCCTCCGATACCGGGGCTGTCGAGATGGCGATGTGGTCGATGCTGGGCGAGCGCGGCGTGGATATCCTCGCCTGGGAAAGCTTCGGCGAAGGCTGGGCCAATGACGCGCTCAAACAGTTGAAGCTGGACGATGTCCGGGTGATCGATGCACCTTATGGACGTCTGCCGAAACTGAAGCAGGTCGACGGAGTGACGCGCGACGTCATCTTCACCTGGAATGGGACGACGTCAGGCGTGCGGGTGCCGAACGCTGATTTTATTGCCACTGATCGCCAAGGCGTTGTCATCTGTGATGCAACCTCGGCGGCCTTCGCCCAGGCGCTCGATTGGGCGAAGCTCGATGTGGTCACCTATTCGTGGCAGAAAGTGCTCGGCGGCGAGGCTGCGCATGGCATGCTGATCCTCAGCCCGCGCGCGGTCAAACGCCTCGAAACCTACAAACCGTCCTGGCCGCTCCCCAAGATTTTTCGCCTCACCTCGGGGGGCAAATTGATCGCCGGGATTTTTCAGGGCGAGACCATCAACACGCCCTCGATGCTCGCTGTCGAGGATTACATCGACGCGCTCGAATGGGCGAAAGGTATCGGCGGTCTGCCGGCGCTGATGAAGCGGGCAGACGGCA
>JAKFVK010000043.1 GCA_021732205.1 Hyphomicrobiales bacterium
CTTTAGTGATGGCTTCAAGATCGTCGGCATCTGCCTTGGGGTTAAGGTTGCGGTCCGCCCAGAACAAAGCGGCAAGCTCGGTGACGTGAAGGAGATGGGCAGCAGCTTCCGGCGCGGCTTCAAGGTTGATACCCATAAGCTTGCCGAATTTGCGGTAATTGGCGCGGCCTGTGAGCTGGATGAGGCCCCGGCCTTTGAAGCGAATGCCGTCACCCGGTTGCGTATTGCCAAGATCGCGGCGGCCTTCATAAGCCTTGCCGCTTGCATATTCGGTAACGGTGCGAAACCCGTCGCTCTCATGGGCGATCTGCGCCAGGAAATGGGCAAGCCGCAAGGGCGTGTTGATCGCATGTTCGCGCTGGATGTCCGGCAAATCGCGGGCAATCGCAGCAACGATCGGCACATGCTTGCCGGCGCGCGGCGCCTGCACGATGGCGCAAAGAAGATCGGCGGTAAGGGGCTTCATCACCGCGCACCCAGAAAGGCCGGCACGATCAGGCACAGCAGGCAGGCAGCCACGACAAAGCAGGCGCAGGCGGCGATATCACCACGCATGGGGCAGGGCTCCGATTGAGTGATTTTTTAATGAACTATAGTTGACACAACGCTATCAATAAACTATAGTTTTTTATGACCGAGATGCGGCAAACCTCTGAATTCTCAAACTGGATGCGCAACCTGCGCGACCGGCGGGCGATCGTCAAAATCCTTAGCCGCATTGATCGTTTGTCGCTTGGCAATGCTGGCGACTTTCAGCCGGTTGGCGAAGGTGTGAGCGAATTGCGTATCCATCATGGTCCCGGATACCGGGTCTATTTCGTGAAGCGTGGCGCGTCGCTCATCATCCTGCTGGCGGGCGGCGACAAGAGTACTCAAGCCCGCGACATCACCAAAGCCCTCAAACTCGCAAAGGAGTGAACATGCCCGACAAGACAACCCCCTTCGACGCCGCCAACTATCTCGACAGCCCGGAGACGCAGATCGCCTATATCGAGGAAGCCTTTGACGATGGTGACCCCGCCTTGATCGCTCTTGCCATCGGCAATGTTGCCAGAAAGCGCGGCGTCACGGCGATTGCACAGGCCGTTGGACTGACAAGCCCCGGCATCTACAAGGCCTTCGGAGCCTCTGGAAACCCTCGCCTGACGACACTCTCCGCCGTGCTGAAGCAACTCGGCCTGCGCCTGAAGGTTGAGGCGGCGTAACTCACAACACCCGCACAAAGCCGACGACGCGGGCGGCGGAATAGCTCGACAGCTTGACGCGGCGGCCCTGATTGCCGCCAAGCCCGATCACCTGCCCGGTCTTGAACCTGGCAAAGATGGTGACGTGGTTGCGCATGACAGCCAGATCACCGGGGCGCGGATCACGCACCCGGCTTCCAAGGCGCAGCGCATCGATGGCACGCCTTGAGTGATTGCCGGGCGGCGTGCCGTTCTTCGCCAGAACGAAATTGACGAAGTCGCGGCACCACAGGCGGGAGGGCAGGCCAAGCGACGGCCCGAACCTGCCGACATAGCGGCTCGCCACTTCCAGGAGCGGGTGGAGGTTAAGCGCGGTGAGGTCGACCGGGCGCTGCCATCCCTCACGCGCGCCGCCTTCTGGCGAGGCTCTGAAGCGGCCTGCCGGTCGTTTTGCAAAGTCAAATCCCAATTGGGGCTTTGCTCTGCCTTCGCAGCCGCGCACATCAGCACAGCCGCAACAGCGGCAATGCTGAGGACGCCGCATGGCGTTCTCCATGTCTACCTGTCAGAATCATTTTTCAAAGGGTTCAAGTGTACGAGGCGTCAAAGATCGCCTTCACATCAATGCCGGCGTGAGCGGCAAGGCGCGCCAGCTTGGCGTTGCTTTCGAGGTAGTTTCCGCTTTCACCACCGGTATCGAAATACAAGCGGGCCAGCGCACCCAAGCTGACGTCATCCTTACAGGCAAACCACGCTTCGATCTTGCCCGCCGCCGCAACAGCGTCATTCCACGCCTTGCGGGATATCTGGCGCGGCGCAGCGGGGAGCGGCGCGAACGGAGCGGGGTTCAGAGCCGTAACAGCAGGCCATAAATCGGGGGTGTCGACCATAGACAACGCAACCGCCCCGACTTCCTCCGTCATGACAATCGCGGCATCGTGCTGAGGGTTGGAAAACCGCGCAGACAGGATTGTGTACTTCATGCTGTCACCTCATCGATCACGAGTTGAGCGCGATTGGCGCCGCCAAATATTCGTCCACCGGAGGTCCCATTCAGATAACATACGCCCCCGCTGGGACCTACGCGAACGCTTATCGTTTGCGCCGCCGTCGTCCCGAAGGCATCTTCGTGATTACCACTCAAAGCGGTAAGGTAGCCGGCACCGGGCGGAAAATTGCTGGTTGCATAAAAAGCGCTCGCGTTGTTATCGACAAAAAAAGCAACGGAGGCGGCAAAACCTGCTGACACATTTGATGATTGAGCAGAAAATAAAACACGGCGGCGGTTGGTCGGCCATCTGGGAGTGATCTGCACAGAGATGATCTGCGTGCCTTCAGTGTTTTGCGGGATGGTGTCGTCGAGCGGAATAATGATGCTCAGTGCGGCGGTTGCGGAATAATAGCCTGCAACCGAGGACTGGACGCCAGGAAGCGCTGTCACCGTCTCGACATGCGTTGGCGCGGCTGCCCAAGTGCCCGCCGTTGTTTGCGTGTCTGCTGTACGCCCGACAAGCTGATAGGCAACGTTGGCCCTGGACACGGCAGAATAAACCGTTGTCGCCGACCCCGCTGCGCTTGATATCGCCGTCGTGCTGACAATTCCCGAATTGCCAAGAAACGACCCTGCAACCGCTAGTTCCACCGTTCCTGCGTTGTCGATCGCGTACCAGTAAAGCGAGCCGATGGTTGCGTTTGTATGCCCTATCGTCGCACCAGCCGGGACTGTGAGAGACACGGCGGTGACCAGCGCTCGCGTCATGGTGGTGCCATTGTTAAACGCGGTATTGCGAAATGTCAGAAGCACGGGATTAAACGTGGAGGGAACGGCTCCACCTTGCGTCCTTATGCTACCAGTCAGGGCGTTGCCGGCGACGCTCGGAACCAGCGTACCATTGACCATGTTGAACGCCGGATGGCCGAAACCCGCACCAATATTGGCAAGGATCTGGGAGCGCTGGGCAGCGCTTAGTGATTGCGCGACAACTGACAGGTAGCGACCATCAGCGGTAAGCCGATTGAGCGCATGCGCGTCCGCTGTCGCAGCGGGTATCGAAAGCTGGCCACCGAGTGCTCTTGCCCGAAACGCCTCGACCCATGTGTTGCCGTCAGCGCTCAGTTTCAGCACCAGATCGTCATCGCCGATGAGCCCGATCTCGGCGCGCGCCGAGTAGCCATTCTGCAGCAATAATGACGCCGTATTCGCCGTGGCCAGCTTGTTGATTTTAGTGCGTACATCGCCGGTGCCACCCTCGCTTGCCGACTTGGCGCTGACCAGCAGATTATTGCCCTTGAACGATAGCTCGTTGCTCGCATCCGCTGTCGTCCCAACACCCAACCGGACCAAATTCTGCAGGCTCGACAAACCGCCGGCATTGACAAGATCAACCCAGTCGAGGCCATCGAAACTAAGCACGACACGCTCATCGAGAATACGTGCCATCCAACCGGCTTGCGGCGCGTAGTAGCGCCAGCCGCCATCGAGGAATACCGCCAGATTTTTGTCGCGACCAAGCCAGATACCAGTTGCAGCAGGGGCGATGAGGTGACGTTCGCCATCGGCAGGGTTGACGGGTGGAGACGTCCTGCGGCGACTGCTGACGGCAAGGAAGATCAATGCATCGAGCGCCGTCAGCGCCTCATTATGGGTCACGTGCTTTTGCGCCTGTGCCGGCGCGATCAGGGGCAGTTTGAGATTGGTCGTGGTCGGCATCGGAATTCCTCACAGCAGAGGGAGACAAGCGTCGTGTCAATCACTCAGGGAAAAAGTGTTTGCGTCGTTGACAGGCCAGGCCCGAGCACGGCGCTGAGCTGTGACACGCGAAGAACGATCTGGCGTTGTGGCGTGCCAAAATCAGCCAATTCATCGCTGGCGCTGTAGAGCGCGTTTGGTGACATCACCATCAGGGATCGCTTTACGGTCGCGCCACTGAGTATGTCGACCTGGTAGGCTTCACTCGCTTCTTCGATCGGCACCTCGGCCAATTGCCAGCTATCGCCGTCACCGCGGGTCCGGCGGATGAAACTGATGTGCACGCCGGCACTATCGCGGACAGCGTTCAGCCCCGTTGGCGCCAGCGGCCGCAGACCGGTTCCGGCCGGCGTTACCGACAGATTTAGCGCGGCCGGATCATCGAAGAACAGCTTGTCCGGGACCAGACGCCAGGTGCCGGGGCGGGCGATATCATCCGTCGACACCGGGAAGGGCAACAGGGCGTCATCCAGCACGACAAAGAAGGCGCCTGCCGGAACGCTATCGGCGGCGAGAGCCTCGCTGCCAAGCTGGCCGCGCAGAAACCCCGCCAGTTCGTAAAGACGCTCACCAACCAGACGCGCGCTGGTGAATTGAAAGATTTCCCACTCGCCGTTGCCATGACGCAGCGCGGCTACATTGGCGCCATCGAGGATTGCCTCTTCGCTCATGGACGTCAGCGCACCTGAAGCGAGCTTGACCTGCACCGCTGCAACGCGGTCGAAGCGCCATACAGGGCCGGGTAAAAGCGGCGTCGCCAGCGTGCCAATGGTTGCAGGGCGCGCCACGTGGGCGGATGGCTGAAAGCCTGCGGCCGTCTGTCGCCACAATGTCAATCCGCCAGGCCATGGTGTGGCGGTTGCAGCAAGCAACGGGCGATGGGCAAATGCATCGCCCGGCCGGCGCGGCAGATCAAGCACGAGCGCAAACGCCTGACCGGGGCTTGGCAAGCGCTGGCTGAGCGTTGGTCGACGGCTGGTGCCGGTTGGCAGCGACAGCGCGGGGTCAACGGCTTCGGCACTTGCCTTGCGCGGGCCGTCACGATCAAGGCTCGTCAGGCGAAGCAGACAGGGGCCGCTATCACACTCCAGGGTAACGATATCGCCGACTTCGAGCGCAAGCGCCGAGGGCGGCAGGCTGAATTCCGCCTTCTCCCGTGCCGCCCAGGCGCGCCGCAGCAGAAATTCGGCCTGTGCCTCCGCGACTTCGGCCGGCTCGATGAGGCCGACCTCGCTTACTGTCTGACGGTTCGAGCCACCTGTGACACGGCGCGCTGTCACGGCGGCACGATGAAAATCGCGATCGGCGTCAGCGACGATCAGGGTGACGCTTGCCGGCAACTCGGTTTCCTGGGCACGCTGAAGGCGTGGGCGGTCGTCCTTGCCGTCAATGGCAAGCGCATCGGCGGCGAGGTTGGCAACCGGTTTGTTGCCGCGAGAGGAGGCGATGAGCGCACCGTCACGCTCGCGCAGATCGAGACCATACACTCTGACCA
>JAKFVK010000291.1 GCA_021732205.1 Hyphomicrobiales bacterium
CATCGGGTCGACCGGTGTCTTGCCCTTGCGGATTTCAAAATGGACCTGAGGCTGGCTGACATTTCCCGTCTGGCCGGCGCGGGCGATAATCTGGCCGCGTTTGATCTGGTCGCCGCTTTTCACATCGATATTTGAATTGTGCGCGTAAGCCGTCACCCAGCCATTGGCATGGCGAACGAGCACGAGGTTGCCATAGGGCTTCAACTCGCTGCCGGCGTAAGCGACGACGCCGGCCTCGGCGGCGTGGACAGGTGTCCCTTGCGGGACGGCGATCTTGATGCCGTCAACATTCCCGCCGCTCGGCTGCGGACCAAATTTGGCGATCACACGGCCCCGGACCGGCCAACGGAAGTCGAGTTCCTCAGCTCTCGTCGTCGCCTGAGTACCAGGCTCAGGCGCCGGAGCAGCCGCCAGCGGAGCGGCCGTCACCACTTTGCGTGGCTCGACTGGCGTCGGGACGGCTGCAGCTTTTGGCTCAGGAATACGCGGCGGGATGGCGGAGGTGGTAATCTTGTCCGCTTGAGGAGCATCGCTCGCCACGGGCAGACGAACCGGTGATGTCAACGCCAGCTTCTGTCCGATCTGGGGACGATCGCTGGGCCCAAGATGATTATAGCGAGCGATTGTCGCGGCAGGCACACCATATTGCGAGGCAATACTCGCCAACGTCTCGCCGGCATGGACGGTATGAGTGGAAGGGACAGCGGCGCGCGGCGCAGCGGCGGGTTGCGTCCAGGCCAGTGGTACGGCTGGCTCACTTGCCTTGGGCAATTTCAACTGCTGACCAGAGGTCGCGATTGCGTTCTGGCGGACCGGACCGGGCGCTACAGCAACAGGCGCGGTTGGCAACGGCGCAAGCTTGGGCGATGTGGGCTGCGACCATTGTGGCGGAGTAGCCGGCGGCGTCCATTGCGCTTTGGGTGCTGCGATCGGCGGCAGCGCCGTTACGGGTGGAAGCGGCTTGGCGTAGACAGTACGGGCTGCATTCACGGATGCATCTGGCGGGACAGAGCCTGTCACATCGCTATTCTGCGGCTGCCAGGCAGGGGCTGCGGATTGCTGCCAGGACGGCGCGGACTGCCCCTGGCCCTGCCAGCCGGTTTCCTGCCCAGCCACCGGGGGACGCTGCGAAAACGTCTGATTATATTGCTGTTGTGCTGAACTCCAGGGCGGTGGCGGCGCGTAACGTGCGCCATCGCTCGCGCAGGCCGCCAATGTCAGCGCGCATCCCAAGGACGCTGTATATTGCAGCATTCGATAGGGTGCACCGCGCTTCGACGTAACTGACATGACGCTCACTCACGCAAGAGAAATAACTCCAACGCGGCGATTAAACGCGAATTAAGTAAAATTCGACTTAACATCTCGAAATCGACGTCAATTTTCCGCTGCGATCAGATCGCCGCCGCAAGGCCCGGCGTCAACGGCACAAACCGTACCTCGCCAAGGTCGATGGTTGCCGGATGGCCGCGCCCCTGGCGAAAAACCAGCATGCGCTGGGCGGTATGGGGTGGTCCGACGGCGGCGATGATAGCACCATCAGGGCGCAATTGTTCGAAGAGCGGGCGCGGGATTTCGTCAAGCGACCCGCCGACCAGAATGCGGTCAAAGGGCGCGTGCTCCTTGTCGCCGGCCAGACCATCCCTGACGAGCACGGTCGCATTGCCGACACCATGGGCGCCCAGATGGCCGCGAGCGATTTTCGCCAACGTGCGATAGCGCTCTACCGAGATGACCTGGGCGGCCAGCGCCGCAAGGACCGCCGTCAGCCAGCCGCTGCCGGTGCCGATTTCAAGAATCTTGTGAGCCTTCGAGATATCGAGCGCCTCAACCATGCGGGCAGCGATACTGGGGCGCTCGATCATCTGCCCACAGGCGATCGGCAATGAGCGGTCAGCAAGGGCGAACTCGGCGAATTCCCGGGCAACAAAAAGGTGGCGTGGCACTCTTTCAAGCGCGGACAGAACATCGCGCGAGCGCACGCCGCGCGCGCGCATCTCCATGATGAAGCCGGCGCGCCGTTCGGTATCGCGCGTGTTCAGCGCGTGCGTTGCCTGGTCAGTAGCGGGCGTATCATCATCGGCCCCCACCGCCGCCCCTCACGACATGGCAGCAGAAAGAAGCGGCATGGTATGGCGATCCGTCAGGTCAAGCTGCAGCGGGGTGACGGAGACATAGCCGGCGCGCAGCGCCGCCAGATCACTGCCTTCGGCAGCGTCCATGGTGCGACCGCGATACGTCAGCCAGTAATAATTAAATCCGCGGCCATCGATCCGCGCGTCGACCTGCAGCAAATTCTGGTCGCGCTTGCCCTGACACGTGATCTTGACGCCCAACACGTCACTCGCATCGCAGTCGGGAAAATTGATGTTGAGCAGAGTGCTGGACGGAATGTCGGTCGCCAGCAGGCGGGTGATCAGTACAGGGGCCAATGTTTCGGCTGTAGCGTAACGCACGAGGTTGCGATCAACAGCGTGGTTATAGCCTTGCGACAGCGCTATGGAGCGTACACCGAGCAAGATTCCCTCCATAGCCCCCGCCACGGTTCCTGAGTAGGTGACATCATCGGCAACATTAAGGCCGCGATTGACGCCAGAAAGGACAAGATCGGGCGGATTGTCGGCAAGAATCCGGCGCACCCCCATAATGACACAATCCGTCGGCGTACCACGCACCGCGAAATGGCGCGGAGAAATCTCGCGCAGGCGCAGCGGTTCGCTCAAGGTCAAAGAATGGGCAACGCCCGACTGGTCGGTCTCGGGCGCAATCACCCACACATCATCCGAGAGGGATCTGGCGATGCGCTCCATAGCGCCCAGCCCGTCGGCATGGATGCCGTCGTCATTTGTTACCAGAATGCGCAAGGCAGGGCCCTTTCAGGAAGCAGGAATGATCATATCGCGACCGCCCATATACGGTCGCAAAGCCTCGGGAATGGCAATCGAGCCATCGGCGCGCTGATAGTTTTCCATCACCGCTACCAGGCAACGACCAACCGCCACGCCTGATCCGTTGAGCGTATGCACAAAGCGCGGCGCGCCCTTGCCATCCATCGGACGGTAACGGGCATTCATGCGCCGGGCCTGAAAATCCCCGCAATTCGAGCAGGACGAAATCTCACGATAGGCGTTCTGCCCCGGCAGCCAGACTTCGATGTCGTAGGTTTTGCGCGCCGCAAAACCCATATCACCCGTGCACAGGGTGATGGTACGAAACGGTAGATCGAGGCGGCGCAAGATGGTTTCCGCCGCGTTTAGCATGCGTTCATGCTCGCTGTCCGACTGCTCGGGCGCAGTAATCGACACCAGCTCGACCTTCATGAACTGGTGAACGCGGATCATGCCGCGCGTATCGCGCCCCGCAGAGCCAGCCTCCGAGCGGAAGCAGGGCGTGTGGGCGGTATAGCGATAGGGCAGCTTCGCCTCGTCCTGGATATCGTCGCGCACATAATTGGTGACCGACACTTCGGCGGTGGGGGTAAGCCAGAAATCACCACTGACGTGGAACAAATCCTCAGCGAATTTCGGCAGATTTCCCGTGCCATAGGCGGTATGTTGACGGACGAGCAGCGGCGGGTTGGTCTCGGTGTAGCCATGCTCGCTGGTGTGAATATCCAGCATGAACTGGGCAAGCGCCCGCTCCAGCCGCGCGAGCTGGCCTTTCAACACGACGAAGCGGGCGCCGGAAATCTTCGCCGCCGTTTCAAAATCCATCTGGCCAAGGGCTTCGCCCAATTCGAAATGCTGCTTTGGCGCAAAATCAAACGTCTTCGGCGTTCCCCAGCGGTGGCGCTCGACATTACCGCTTTCGTCGCGCCCATCAGGCACCTCGGCAGCCGGCAGATTGGGAATGGCGGCTAACAGGGCGGTGAGTTCGGCCTCAACGCGTCGCTCATCGGCTTCGAGCGCCGGCGTATCCTGCTTCAGAGCAGCCACCTCGTCCATCAGGCTCCTGGCGCGCGCCTCGTCCCGGGCAGCTTTAGCCGCGCCGATTTCCTTTGATGCGGCGTTGCGCCGCTCCTGTGCTGTTTGCAACCGCGCGATGATGGCGCGTCGCTCCTCATCAAGGCGCAGAATCTGTGGCGCCAGCGGCGACAGACCTCGTCGCCCGAGAGCCGCGTCGAAGGATGATGGCTGTTCACGAATCGTCTTGATGTCATGCATGGCAGTATCCTTGATCGCCCACCGCAGGCCGGCAGATCAAGCCCGGCGAATGCCCGATGCCGCTTTTCAGGTGGATGATTGACGCAGCTTCTCAGCCGCAGCGCGGCGCGCCTCGATGATTTTGACGACGTAGATGCTGGCCTCATAGAGAAGCAGTGTCGGCAATGCCAGAATGACCTGGCTGCCGACATCGGGGGGCGCCAGCACGGCTGAGGCCGCAAACACACCAACAATCGCGAAACGGCGCTTGTCGCGCAGCCCCTGCGACGTCACCACGCCAACCTGCGCGAGGAGCGACAAAATGACGGGCAGCTGGAACATCAGCCCGAACGCCATCATGAAGGTCATGAGGAAGCTCAGATAACGCTCGGTCGTGGGCAGCATTTCAATTGACACGCCGGACAAGGAAGCGCCGCCCAGTTGCTGCATGCTGGCAAAGAAGCGCAGTGCCGCTGGCGCGGCTACAAAATAAACCATCAGGCCGCCCAGCAGAAAGAAGGCCGGCGTGGCGATCAGATAAGGGCGGAAGGCATTGCGCTCATGGCGGTAAAGCCCGGGCGCGATGAAGGCGTAAAGCTGGTAGAGGAGAAACGGGCAGCAGATAAAAATGCCGCCAAAGAGCGCAATCTGCAGCTGCGTGAACAGATATTCCGCCGGCCCGGTGAAGACGACGCGCGCGATCTGATCGCTCGGTAGGGCTCCCTTGTAGGGATAGAGCAACAAGTCGAAAATCGTATTGGCAAAAAAGAAGCAGACGACGACGATGGCCAGCAACACGATAAATGAGCGCACGATGCGCGAGCGCAACTCCAGGAGATGCGACATCAGTGGAGCGCGCGACGCCTCGATATCGTCCTTGCCATCATCAATAACCGTCATCGGTGATGTCTACCTTCTCTGCCCGTGCAGGCGCAAGTCAAACCGCACATCGGTCTGAACCCCGCTACGAGGCTTTGGCAGGGCGCGTCGTATCCTCGACCTTGGGATCTGCCTGCACCGACGTCTCCATCGAGGGTGCGGGTGCAGAGGGAGGTTCAGAGACAAAGGCCGTCAGATCGAGCGGCGGGGCCGGTTCGACAGGCGGCAACATCGTTTCGGTTGGGTCCCTGGCAGCGGGCGACGAAGGCAAGGGGGCGATTGTCTGTCCCGGTGCATCGCCCAGCAACGTCCCGGCCTGTTCGATTTCATTCTTGATATTGCGCGTTTCATCAGCAAAACGCGACAACGTCTCGGTCACCTTCTGCACAGGTG
>JAKFVK010000127.1 GCA_021732205.1 Hyphomicrobiales bacterium
CTCCCGCCCGACCTCGCGCGCCTGCCGGCCATCAAGCCTGGTAGCCGCACTATGCAGAAGTGATATGGCAATGACCCGCTCGCGTGTCCGCCTCGGTGTGAATATCGATCATGTCGCGACTGTCCGAAATGCGCGCGGCGGTGCCCATCCCGATCCGCTGCGCGCCGCCCTTCTGGCGGTTGAGGCGGGCGCCGATGGCATCACCGCGCATCTGCGCGAAGATCGCCGCCATATCCGCGACAGCGATATGGACGGGTTGAAAAACCAGCTCAAAGTGCCACTCAATTTCGAGATGGCGGCAACCGACGAGATGCTGGCGATCGCGCTGCGCGTGAAGCCGCATGCCTGCTGTCTGGTTCCTGAAAAGCGCGAGGAGCGCACCACCGAGGGCGGTCTCGATATTGTCGCCGGGCACAATCATCTCAAACCTTATATCGCCCGCCTCGATACCGCCGGCATCCGGGTGTCGTTGTTTATCGCCCCCGATGAGAGACAAATCCGTATGGCCCGCTCACTCGGCGCGCCGGTGATCGAACTCCACACCGGCACCTATTGTCACGCCTTTGATGAGGGCAGGACGGACGAGGCCAGACGCGAACTCGCGCGTTTGCAGCAAGGAGCAGAACTGGCGGCTTCGCTCGGGCTTGAGGTGCACGCCGGTCACGGGCTCAATTTTGGCTCTGTCGGCCCCATCGCTGCTTTCCCGGAAATTGCCGAGCTGAATATCGGTCATTTTCTGATGGGTGAGGCGATCTTTATCGGCTTGCCTGCAGCGATTGGCTCCATGCGCACGGCCATTGATGCTGCCCGCCCATGATTGTCGGTATCGGCACCGATCTTGTCGATATCCGGCGCATTGCCAAAACGCTGGAGCGTCACAGTGAGCGCTTCATGCAGCGCGTTTTTACCCCTGTGGAGATTGCCCGCTGCGAACGCCGCCCGCTGTTGCGGGTGGCAAGCTACGCCAAGCGCTTTGCCGCCAAGGAAGCCTGCTCGAAGGCGCTCGGCACGGGTCTGCGCGGCGGCGTTCACTGGCGCGCCATGGGTGTGATCAATCTGCCAAGCGGCAAACCGACGCTGGCGCTGACCGATGGCGCTGCCGAACGCCTCGCCCGGCTGACGCCCGCAGGCCACGTCGCCGCCATCGATCTGGCGCTGAGCGACGACTTTCCGTGGGCGCAGGCGTTTGTCGTCATATCGCTCGTGCCGATTGCAAAGGACATTGTCCTGCCGCAGAGCTAGGGCTATACCGCCCCCTCAATGGGAAAACATCATGGCAGTTGAATCCAAGGCTGATGACAAGAGAGGCGGTATTATTGATACCGTTATCGTCGTTCTGGAGGCGCTGGTCATCGCGCTGGTCATCCGGAGCCTGCTGTTTCAGCCTTTCAACATTCCCTCGGGGTCGATGAAAGCAACGCTGCTGGTTGGCGACTACCTGTTCGTTTCGAAATTCGCCTATGGTTATTCGCGCCATTCCTTTCCCTTTTCCGTCGTGCCCATTCCCGGCCGCATTTGGTCCGCGCCCCCCGAACGCGGCGATGTCGTCGTCTTCAAATTGCCCTCCGATGTCGAGATCGACTACATCAAGCGGGTGATCGGCCTGCCCGGTGACCGCATCCAGATGATCGGCGGCCTGCTGCATATCAATGGCAAACCGGTCAAACGCGAGCGGGCGGATGATTATGTGATGCCGGACGCTTTCGGCCGTCTGGTGTCGGTGCGTCAATATCGGGAAACTCTGCCCGAGGGGCGCAGTTTCTACACGCTCAAGCTCAGCGAAAACGGCTACCTCGACAATACGGAAGTCTATCAGGTGCCCCCCGGCCATTACTTCATGATGGGCGATAATCGCGATAATTCGCAGGATAGCCGCGTCCTCAACGCGGTAGGCTATGTGCCGTTCGAAAATCTTGTCGGGCGTGCTTCCTTCATCTTTTTTTCGCTCGAGGAAGGTGAAGCCGCCTGGCAGCTCTGGCGCTGGCCGTGGATCGTTCGCTGGGAGCGTATCGGCAAGGCGATCTGGTGAATTCGACGAAACGGGCAAGCCTGTCTGATCTGAGCGCGCGTCTTGGCTATCATTTTGCTGATTGGGATGTGCTCGTCAAGGCCTTGACCCATCCAAGCGCGATCATGCGACCTGGCGATGCGTCCTATCAGCGGCTCGAATTTCTCGGCGACCGGGTTCTGGCGCTGGTCGTCTCTCAGATGCTGTTTGAGCGCTTTCCCTCCGAAAGCGAAGGCCATCTCGCCCGTCGCCTTAACGAGCTGGTGCGCTATGAAACCTGCGCTGAGGTGGCGCGCGAGCTGGGGCTTGGCGCCCATCTGGTACTGGGTGCAGGCGAGCAGCGCGCCGGCGGCTGTGACAAGCCGGCGATCCTTGGTGATGCCTGCGAGGCGGTCATCGGCGCTATTTTCCGCGATGGTGGTTTTGCGGCGGCAAGAGACGTGGTCATCCGCTGCTGGTCGCAACGTGTCGATAACGCAATCGCTGCGCCGCGCGACGCCAAGACCGCTTTGCAGGAATGGGCGCAGGGGCGCGGCCTGCCGCCGCCGACCTATCGGCTGATCGGGCGCAAGGGTGCTGATCACGCGCCGGAATTCGCCATCAGCGTGCTTATCGCCGGCCATGGCGAGGCCGATGC
This sequence comes from Hyphomicrobiales bacterium, assembly GCA_021732205.1. Classification (GTDB taxonomy): domain Bacteria; phylum Pseudomonadota; class Alphaproteobacteria; order Rhizobiales; family UBA4765; genus Raskinella. The sequence continues at coordinate 2,646 of JAKFVK010000127.1, forward strand.
CCGCGGTGGCTCGAAGCGTGCCGCCGAACAGCAGGCGGCCCAGCTATTGCTCACCCGCCTTGAACGTGGAGAAAGGCCGATCAATGACTGATCAACTGGTTAGCGGTCCGCCGCGCCGCTGCGGCTATGTGGCGATGATCGGCGCCCCCAATGCCGGCAAGTCGACCTTGGTCAACGCCCTTGTCGGCGCCAAGGTGTCGATTGTGAGCCACAAGGTGCAGACGACGCGGGCTATTATGCGCGGCATCGTCATGGACGGCGCGGCGCAGATCATCCTGGTGGATACGCCTGGCATCTTCGCACCCAAGCGCCGTCTTGATCAGGCCATGGTGCGGACCGCCTGGAACGGTGCCCGCGAGGCTGAAATCATCGCCCTCCTGATCGATGCCGAGCGCGGAATCGACGATGCGAATGCTGATCTTCTGGAAAGGTTGGCGAAATTGCCCGGCGACAAGATCCTCGTTTTGAACAAGATCGACCGCGTGGCGCACGAAAAACTGCTGGGCTTGGCGTCCGACGCCAATAACAAGCTGGCTTTTGCCGCAACATTCATGGTCTCGGCCCTCAAAACCAAGGGTTTGGGTGTTCTGACCTCTTATCTCGCCACCCATATGCCTGAGGGACCCTGGCTCTTCCCCGCAGACCAGATATCCGATCTGCCGATGCGCATGCTGGCCGCCGAAATCACCCGCGAGAAGCTCTTCGAGAGGCTCCACGAGGAATTGCCCTACGCGTCAACCGTGGAGACGGATTCTTGGGTGGCTCGGAAGGACGGTTCGGTGCGCATCGAGCAGAGCATTTTCGTCGAACGCGAAAGCCAGCGCAAGATCGTGCTGGGCAAGGGCGGATCAACCGTCAAGGCGATTTCCATGTCATCGCGCCAGGAATTGATGGGTATCCTCGACCAGACGGTCCACCTCTTTGTCCACGTCAAGGTGCGTGAAGGATGGGCGGACGACCCCGAGCGCTACCGCGAGATGGGCCTCGAATTTCCCCGCTCGTAACGCCTGCGGCCTTGGAGAATCCTCTCTCTCTTGCCATGGTGAACCATGGAATGGAGCGATGAAGCGATTGTTCTGGGCGCGCGCCGCCATGGCGAGAGTGGTCTCATTCTTGAAACCATGACGCGTGGCCACGGGCGCCATCTGGGCCTCGTGCGGGGAGGTGCGGGGCCACGTCTTCGCCCGACGCTTCAGCCTGGCAACACGCTTCAGGTAGGCTGGCGGGCGCGGCTTGAAGACCATCTCGGCACGTTCACCGTCGAGACGCAGGTGTCGCGCGCGGCTACTGTTCTTGAAAGCGCGCTCGGGCTTCATTGCGTCTCGCTGCTGGCCTGCCATCTGCGGCTTCTGGCTGAGCGCGAAGCTCATGAATCGCTTTATCACGCCTGCGCTATTATTCTGGATGGATTCGATAATCCACTCGCCTCCGCCGTGCAGATGGTGCGCTTCGAGATGGCACTTCTGGAAGAGCTGGGCTTTGGCATGGACCTCAGCCAGTGCGCGTCAACCGGCAGCACGCTAAACCTCACCCATGTCTCGCCCAAATCCGCCCGCGCGGTTTCAGGCGAGGCGGCGCTGCCTTATCTCGACAGATTGCTGCCGTTGCCGGGTTTTCTGCGCAAGGATCGTCCTGATCGTGCGATCGACGAGCATGATATCACCGCCGGCTTTCGCCTCACTGGCTATTTTCTCACCCGCCATGTCTATGAGGTGCGGGCGATCCCTGAGCCTGATTGTCGCCGGGCTTTCTTCCACACTGCCATGCGCCGGGTCGCGATGCCCGCCCTTGCCGCTGACGTCTTGCAGGGCTAGGCACCCTGCATGGGCAAAAATCCGGATATCCCCGATTCGCCAGGAGGCATCGAGCAGGTCGATCTCAAATCGGCGCTCGAAGAGCGCTACCTCGCTTACGCGCTCTCAACGATCATGCATCGCGCGCTGCCCGACGTCCGCGACGGGCTGAAACCGGTTCACCGTCGGCTTCTGTATGCCATGCGGTTGCTGAAGCTCGATCCCGGACAGGGCTTCAAGAAATGTGCCCGCGTGGTGGGCGACGTCATCGGTAAATACCATCCCCATGGCGACCAATCGGTTTATGACGCGCTGGTGCGTCTTGCCCAGGATTTCGCCCAGCGCTACACGCTGGTCGACGGTCAGGGTAATTTTGGCAATGTCGATGGCGATAACCCGGCGGCCATGCGCTACACGGAAGCGCGTCTTACCGCCACCGCCGCCCTGCTGTTGGAGGGCATCGACGAGAACGCGGTTGATTTCCGCGACACCTATGACGGCTCGGAAGAAGAGCCGGTGGTGCTGCCGGCAGCCTTTCCCAATCTGCTGGCTAATGGCGCATCCGGCATCGCCGTTGGCATGGCGACCTCGATCCCGCCACATAATGCGGCCGAACTGATCGCCGCCGCCCGCCATCTGATCGACCATCGCCAGGCAAGTTCGGGCGATCTGATGGCCTTCGTGCCGGGACCCGATTTCCCGACCGGCGGTATTATTGTCGATGACCCAGCGCAGATTGCGGAAGCCTATCGCACCGGGCGAGGCGGCTTTCGCGTACGCGCCCGCTGGCACAAGGAAGATACGGGGCGCGGCGGCTACCGCATCATCATCACCGAAATTCCCTATTCTGTGCCGAAAGCCCGCCTGATCGAGAAGCTGGCCGAGCTCATCAACGACAAGAAGG
>JAKFVK010000251.1 GCA_021732205.1 Hyphomicrobiales bacterium
TCCCGCACCAGGCCATGGAGATAGACGGTGTGGAAGGGCGGCTGCCTCTGCGCCGGCAAATCCCCTTGCGTCGCGGCGGCGGCCATCATCATGCGCGCCACCCAGAAAAAGAGAATATCGGCGGCGGTTACCAGGACGGAGGTCGGGTAATAGCGGTCAAGTTCCGCCGTCGCATCCGGCCAGCCCAGCGTTGAAAAGGGCCAGAGCGCCGATGAAAACCACGTATCGAGCACGTCGGGATCGCGGGTGATTGCGGCTTGCGGCCCCCATTTGGCATCGGCCAGATGACGCGCCTCGTTCTCGTTTTCTGCAACGACGAAATCGCCGTCCGGCCCATACCATGCTGGGATCTGGTGGCCCCACCACAATTGGCGCGAGATGCACCAGGGCTCGATATTCTCCATCCAGCGAAAGAAATCGGCTTCGCGCGCCTGCGGCACGATCCTGATTGCGCCCTCACGCACCCATTGCATCGATTTGTCGGCGAGCGGCTTGACGTTGACGTACCATTGGTCTGTGAGGAATGGCTCAACCGGCACGCCCGAGCGGTCGCCATGCGGCACCTGCTGGAGATGCGGCTCAACCTTGCGCAGCAATCCCGCCGCTTCCATCAACTCAACCACCTGCAGACGCGCCTCGAACCGGTCAAGGCCGGCAAGCGCGCGTGTCGTCTCCGGCACGACATCGAAATCAGCGGAGGAAAGATCAACCCGCCCTTCCTTCGTGAGCATGTTGACAGTCGACAGCCCGCACCGCTTGCCTACCTCGAAATCGTTGAAATCATGGGCCGGTGTGATCTTGACCGCACCTGTGCCTTTTTCCGGATCCGCGTACTCATCGCCAACCAGAGGAATGAGCCGGCCAACCAGTGGCAGCACCGCATTGCGACCGATCAGGTGCTTCAGCTTGTCATTTTCAGGATGAATCGCAACGCCGGTATCGCCCAGCATGGTTTCGGGCCGGGTGGTGGCGACTGTGATATGAGTCGCCGAATCGTTGGCATTGAACGTTGCTCCATCAAGCGGATAGTCAAAATAGTAGAGATGACCGCCCGGCTCGCGGGCGAGAATTTTGCGCAGGGCCGACGCGTCGAACGGTTTCGGGTTCCCTTCCTTGTCCATCTCGCCGCGATGCCAGGCGAAGCTGCCCTTGATCTCGCGCTGCTCGACCTCGAGATCAGAGATGGCGGTGAGCAGTTTAGGGTCCCAATTAACAAGTCGTTTTGCTTTATACAATAATGGTTTGTTATTGTTATCTAATGTTTTGCTCAATGTAGTAAAAAACGCCACGACGGCCCGCTGCATCTGGCCGCTTTCACCCTCCTCGCGATTGCCCATGGTAAAGCGCTGCCGCGACCAGTCGCAGGACGCGCCAAGCCGTTTCAACTGGCTGACGATCGTGCCGCCCGATTCGGCTTTCCACGCCCATACGCGTTCGAGGAATGCGTCGCGTCCCATGTCACGCCGTGATGGCTGCTGGCGCTCCATGAGCTGGCGCTCCACAACCATCTGGGTGGCAATGCCGGCATGATCAGTGCCGGGTTGCCAGAGCACGTCCCTGCCCTTCATGCGCCAGTAACGACACAGAATGTCCTGCAGCGTGTTGTTGAGCGCATGCCCCATATGGAGCGAGCCGGTGACGTTGGGTGGTGGAATGGCAATGCTAAAGGGCGGGGCACCCCGGCGCTCGGGCCTGCCGGCTGCAAACGCGTCAGCCTTCTCCCAGGCTTGCGCCACGCGCGCCTCGATCTCGGCGGGAGAATAGGATTTATCCAGCATGCCGTTACGCTCACCACATCTTTGGAGCGAGGTTTGAAGCGGCAAGCAGCATGCTTGTCAACGCCGTGATGTTGGCGACAGAGAAACGAACTTAACGCCTGCCACGCGCGACGCGGGAAATCTCCTCGCGAACCAGCCGTTCAACAACCGAGGGTAGATTATCGTCAAGCCAGGTCTTGATCATCGGCCGCAGCAATTCTTTCATCACGTCTTCAATGGTCCGGGGCTCATTGGAGAAGATCGCCTGGGTGAGCGAGCTGAAGGCGGCGGCAACCGAGGCTTCGGTATCCTGCGACAGCAAGGCGGGTGCCGCGGCAGCGGGCGCGCTCGCCATGGAAGCCGGCGCGCTGACCGCGCCTGTCGACCGCGTCGCCACAGGCGCCGCCGGCATCATCACAGGTGCCATCGGTTCTTCGTCAACCGGCTCTTCGAAACCGAGATCCTCCTCGACCTCGACAACCGGCATCGCCTTGGGGGCGGATTTGGCAGGGGCGGCACGATCGCTGACATCGGCCGCCGCCCGAACCATAGCAAGGTCAAGCGCCTCTTCTTCGTCTTCCGCTTCGCTTTCCGCGACTTCCGGTTCGGCAGCCGGCTCGTCCTCACCAGCATCCATCGCCGCCAGCATGGCGTCGATATCATCCTGACTGGCCGGCTCAGAGGCTTTCGGCGCAGGTGCCGGTTTAGGCACGGCAGGCTTGGGGGCGGCAGCCTTTGGTGCCTCGGGTTTTGGCGGTTCCGACTTCGCGGCCGGGGCTGCTGGCGCGGCGTCACCATCGGTGATGATGCGGCGAATCGACGCCAGTATTTCTTCCATCGATGGTTCGGCTGCCGCGGTCGCCTTACTCATGCCTGTGATCCCACCAAACGCCTTGCTGACCTGACCTACACATCAACCCGTCGCCCGAAGTCCCCGAACAGCGCGACACTATCGGCCTGCTCGAAACAACGCCGACCAAGAATCTGCAGTTTCGACCAGACGTCCCAAGCGGACACCAGGACGAGCAGCTGCTATGGCTGACACGCTGCCTGATAGTCATGCGCATGTCTGACTTGATTCGCAATGCAAACGCCGGCATTTTGTTTGCATTTTCCAGAGTTTTGCGCCCGCAACCGGAACCTATTCGCCGCTTGGCGTCCGCAGCCCGTGCCAGCGATCGCGCACCTGTTCGTAGTGCTGGATCGGATCGTGAAGGGCGACGGCGAGTTGCAATTGTTCAGCACTCAGGCGACCGATGGCACCAAGGAGCGTGTAGGCAGCGACGGTGCGGTCATGCTGAGAGCGCACGAGCGCCACCTGCGCATTAAGCAAAGTCTGCTGAGTGTTCAAAACATCGAGGATCGTGCGCTGGCCGACACGCGCTTCCTCCCTGATGCTGTCGAAGGCGATCTTCGCCGCCTTGATCTGTGCCTGTGAAGCGTTGACCTGCGCGCGCTGGCTCTCGAGATTGCCCCATTGGGTGGCAACGAGGGCCCGGATCTGATCGCGGACCACGTCGACCTGGATACGATTCTGTCCGAGCGTCTCCTTGGCCTGTCGCACCCGCGAGGGCGCGACGCCCGCCTCATAGAGAGGCACCGTCACGCGCCCCACAACCGAGTAAGACTCGGAGGTATTGTTGCCGATGGCGCGATTGAAGCCGGTTGATGCGGTGCCACCGACAGTGATTGTCGGATAAAGTGCCGCCTCGGCGATCTGGATGGCGAAGGCGGCGGAATCGACATTATAGGCCGCCGCCCTTATCTGCGGGTGATCGGTGGCACCGGCTTCGATCGCTGCGGCGACGGATTTCGGCAGCGTCTGCTCCACATTGGTCTGGGGATTGAGATTTCCTGCTTCCTGGCCGATCTGCTGGCGATAATTGGCTTTACTTGCTATCAAGGCTGCTTCAGCTGCGCTTACCTGCGATATACCGCCCTGCAATTGTGACTCTGCCTGTGCCACGTCGGTTCGCGTCACTTCGCCAACCTTGAAGCGATCGCGGGTCTGCCGCAGTTGCTCGGTCAGCACGACGACGTTGTTTTTTTGCAGCTTCAGGATCGCCTGATCGCGCACGACATCCATGAAGGCGGTCACGGCAAGCAACATGATGGATTGTTCGGCGGTACGCAGGGTCTCGCGCTGGGCACGTACCAGAGATTCGGCCTGACGGACCTGATTGTCAGTCGAAAAGCCGTTGAACAGCGTCTGGTTGACCGTAAAGCTGTAGCCCGCAGGTGTCTGGTTTGTTTCCTGACGGCCAGCGCCCGCTGTCGTCTGCGATCCCCGGCCCGTGGTGTTGATATTGTGCTGGGCACCGAGATCGGCGTTCAGACTGAGGGTCGGGCGATAGCCTGCCAGTGCCTGCGGTACGCTTTCGTTGGTGACACGAAGCGCGGCGCGCGCGGCGTTAAGCTGCGGATTGTACACGTAGGCGCTGGCCAGCGCGTCGCGGATGGTTTGCGCCCTCAGCTCACTTGCATGCCCGCCAAAAATAACACCGAAACCGAGGAGCGCGATGCATGATGGAAAACGTAAACGCATTGTTAACCTTTTGGCCTGCACACTCGTGGACATTGCCGTTGTCGGGGTCGCTGATGCAATGGGCGAACCATAGCGGGTTGGCGCTCATTCACAATGACGGCGTCGCCCAAAGCTTCGATTTGCCGCAAGTGAAGCAATGTTGCAACGCGTGAACACGTCCATCCCGCTGACGGCCTATGCAGAAAACTCGAAAGCCGGTTGCGTTTCAAACCCCGCCAGTGTCGGGACGGCCACATCGAACATCGCCTGACCTGACACGACCGCCTCTTCGCGGCGATAAAGTTGCGCCTTGGCAGTCCGCCCGCGGCCGATCACAGCAACCATACGCCCACCCGGAGCGAGCTGCGCACTGATCGAGGCTGGCAATGCGTCGATTGCGCCTTCGAAGATGATGCTGGCAAAGGGTGCATCGCTTGGCACGCCCGCCGCCATTGCACCATGGTGAACATCAACATTGGCAACACCATTGGCGCGCAGTGCTGATTTGGCCGTGTTCGCTACATCACGATCAGCCTCGATGGCGACAACATGGTGGACAAGCTCGGCCAGAATAGCAGCGCCGTAGCCGCCTGCGCAGCCGATCATCAGCAGCTTGCCATCGCTTGTGGGCGCAAGAAGCTGGACCAGACGCGCCCAGGCTGCCGGCGATGGCAGCACGCGCGACTGGTTCATCTCATCGACGCCAAGCTCGCCGTCACAATAAGCGATCTCTCGCCAGGCCGGCGCAATGTAAGCCTCGCGCCTTACTTTCAGAAACGCAGCGATCACCTGCGAATCGGTCACATCAACCGTGCGGATCTGGCTGTTCACCATCGTTTCGCGGGCAAGATCGAAATCCATGACAAATCCCAGGCTTGAGTGAGCGACAAACTTTAACGACGCGCCACGTCAGTCGCAAGCCGGCATCTTGGCAGGCCGTAGCGACAAGTGTGGAGGCCTCGTCCGGAATCGAACCGGAATACACGGATTTGCAGTCCGCTGCGTAACCATTCCGCCACGAGGCCTTGCTGGAGATATC
>JAKFVK010000068.1 GCA_021732205.1 Hyphomicrobiales bacterium
GGCGAAAGTGATCGCCCGTGCCGGGCTTGCCTCACGTCGCGATGCCGAGGCGTTCATTACCGCTGGCCGGGTCAGCGTCAATGGTCGTATCGTCGATACGCCAGCCCTCAACGTACTGCCGAGCGATATCGTGCTGGTTGACGGCGCCGCGCTGCCCAACCCCGAGCGCACGCGACTTTTCCTCTATCACAAGCCACGCGGGCGGATCACCACCGAGCACGACCCGGAAGGGCGTCCGACGGTGTTTGACGATCTGCCAGCGCAATTGCCGCGCCTTCTGGCAGTGGGTCGTCTTGATTTCAACACCGAGGGGCTTCTTCTGCTCACCAATGACGGCGGGTTGAAACGCCTCCTCGAATTGCCGGCAACCGGCTGGCTGCGTCGCTACCGGGTGCGCGCCTTTGGCCGCGCCGATGACCAGGCCCTTGCCGCCCTGGCCGACGGGTTGACGGTGGGTGGCATCTCCTATGGTCCGGTGGAAGCCCAGATCGAGCGGGTGCAGGGCGATAATGTCTGGCTTATCCTTGGCCTGCGCGAAGGCAAGAACCGCGAGGTGCGGATCATCCTTCAGCATATGGGGCTCGAGGTGAACCGTCTGATCCGCGTCTCCTACGGCCCCTTCCAGCTCGGCGAGATTGAGGCTGGTGATGTGATGGAAGTCCCGCGCCGCCGGCTGCGTGACCAATTGGGACCCCGTCTTGCCGACGAGGCGGGCGTGGATTTCGACGGACCTGTTCACCAGCGCCAGCCTGCCCCGCGCCCTGAGCCGGTTGAGGCGCGCGAGCCCTATCGCAAACGCCCCGGTATCGCGCGGCCCGAACGATCGGGCGAGCCGCGCGCCGGCACAGGGCGCGCCACCGCCAAGGCCGAACGCTTTGCGGACATGCAGGAACGGGCAGCCCATCAGCCGCGTCAGGTGAGAAAACCTTCCCGCTATGACGGGCCGAAGGTCGAGCGTGACGAGGCAACGGGTACCTTGTCGGCAAAGCCTAAGACCATTGCTGATCGCAAGGGGCGGGCGGTGCTGGTCGCGCGCAAATCCGCCGGCGCCGACACGCACACTGACGGCGAGCGCAAGCCGCGCGTCAGCAAGCGCCCGTTCCGCGATGCGCCAGCACCCCGCCCGCAAGCGGCTGAACGGGGAGAGCGGCCGATGCGCTCCGAAGGCTTCCGCGACCGTCCGGCCCGACCCGCACGCTCCGAAGGTTTCCGCGACCGACCGCCCCGCCGCGACAGCGAAGAGGGTGGCCGCAGCCCGCGCGCCTCTGGTGACCGCCTGGCCCGGCCCGCACGCTCCGAAGGTTTCCGCGACCGCCCCCCTCGCCGCGACAGCGAAGAGGGTGGCCGCAAGGCATTCGATAAGCCATGGCGGCCAGCACGAGCACCTGGCGAGGGTGCGAAGCCACGCGGGTTTGGTGGCGCCCGATCGCGGCCGCCTAATGATGGCCCGGCCACGGGGCGTTCACGCGATGGTGGCGGATCACGGCGTCCCGGCCCGGGCGGTGACAAGCCGCGCGGACCGCGTCCGCCGCGCCGTGGCGTCTGAGCGGCAATGCGTATCGTCGCCGGCAGCTTCCGGGGGCATGGCTTGCTCGGACCAGGCGACCAATCGATCCGCCCGACCAGCGACCGACTGCGCGAGACCCTGTTCAATATCCTCGCGCATACCTATGAGGATATCGTCAGCGGTGCCCGTGTGCTTGATCTTTTTGCCGGCACCGGCGCTCTGGGGCTTGAGGCGCTGTCGCGCGGCGCCCGGTTTGCGCTGTTCGTCGACGACGGCGCAGCCGCGCGTGCCATCATCCGCACCAATATCGAGGCGCTTGGTCTCACCGGTGTCACCAAGCTGTTTCGTCGTGACGCCACCAGGCTTGGTCCGGCAGCCCCTGCCCAGCCTTATGATCTTGTCTTCTGCGACCCGCCCTACGGCAAGGGGCTTGGTGAAAAGGCGATCACCTCGGCGCTTGCCGGCGGCTGGATTGCTGACAGGGGTATTGTCATCGTCGAGGAGCGCCGCGACACGCCCTTCGCGCTACCCGACGGCATGGCCTTCATCGAGAGCCGGACGGCCGGTGACAGCCAGCTTCTCTTCCTTCGCCCTCACCTCCCCTCCAGCAGCGCATGAATAGCGCGTTTGGCCTCTTCGCGGATCGGCTCGGCGGCCCGCAGGATGGTTGGTGCCTTCAAGAAATCAAGGGCACCGAAGCTGCCGACATGGGGGGCAAGATGAACATCGGGCGGGGTCGAGGCGAATTTCGCCCGCATCAGCCTTTGTTCCATGATGGAGGCTGCCTGATAGAGTGCCTGATAGGCATTGGGAAGGCTGGTGGTGCGCACCAGATGCGGCTGGTCGCCCCCGCTGGCATCAACTGCGATCACCTTGTCGGCGCGGCGCGCCACCACATCGACCGGCACCGGGTTGACGACGAAGCCGTCGATCAGCACCAGACCGTCGCGCTCGACCGGGCGCACGATGCCTGGAATGGCCAGCGACGCGGCAACCGCGCTGATCAGGGCTCCCGAGGATAGTTGCGCTTCGTCCCGTGCCAGCAGATTGGCGGCGACCGCAGTGAAAGGGATCACCAGTTCGCTGAAATCAGCGGGCATGCCCGCCGGCCAGAAGCGCTCAAGCAGGCGCTCCCCATCGACCATCACCGGATTGCCAAGCCCACCGAAGAAATCAACAAAACGGCCAACCCGCGCTTCCAGCAGATAGCTCGTCACCTGCCTGCGGTTACGGAAGACGCGCAACACATGGCTGCGCAGATCGCTGCCGCTGAAACCCGCAGCGTAGGCAGCCCCTAATATGGCACCCATCGACGTGCCGGCGATCGCCACTGGCCGCACGCCAAGATCATCAAAGGCTTCGAGTACGGGGATGATGCCAAACCCGCGCGCTCCCCCCGATCCCAATGCCAGACCGATGCCAGGCGGTGACGGATCGGGTAGGGCAGGCGCTGATTGAGTGCTGGGTTTTTTGCCGCGAAACAGCCGCGCCGCCAGATCGGGCAACGGCGCTCCCTTGAGACGGGGAGGGTTTGCCATCAGCGGGCACCGGCTTTTTGTGCATACCGCCAGCCGGCTTCGGCAAGCGGGCGAATTTGCCCGAACATCACGTCTGCCGTGCTGCTTGCCGCCGTGCCATCGCGCGCGCGCCCGGCAATACCCTGGAGAATGCAGGCCAGGCGGAAGAGATTATAGGCAAAATAGAAATCGAGATGAGGGAGCGGATCAAAACCGGTCCGCAAACCATAGGCATTGGCATAAGCCTCCAGCAGCGGAATGCCGAGGCGCTCAAGATCAACACCCGCCAGCGAGGCGATACCACCTCCGCCCGGCGCTGCTGGCAGGATCCATTGCATGAGATGATAGGTGAAATCAGCCAGCGGATCGCCGAGCGTTGCCAGCTCCCAGTCGATGACCGCCCGGATGAGCGGCTGATCGGCATCAAGGATGAGATTATCGAGCCGGAAATCACCATGGACGAGCCGTGCCGGGCGCGGCGGTGGCAGCGCTGTCGGCAGCCACCCAGCCAGTTTGTCCATCTGGGGAATATCGTCCGTGCGCGAGGCCTCATATTGCCGTGCCCATCGGCTGATCTGGCGCAGGACATAATTGTCCGCCTTGCCAAAATCGCCAAGCCCGAGTGCCTCAGGCTCGAAGCTGTGAAGACGCGCCAGCGTGGCGTTCATGGCATCGAACACACGACCACGTTCGTCATTGCCGGCCCCCGGCATTGTCGGCTCCCAGACGATGCGGCCCGCAACATGGGCCATGACATAGAACATCGTACCGATGATACCGTCGTCCAGGCAGAGTGCCAGCGGTTTTGCCACCGGGAAACCCTGCCGGTCGAGGGCTGACATGACGCGGAATTCGCGGTCGACCGCATGCGCTGACGCCAGCAGGGCGCCTGGCGGCTTGCGGCGCAGGACATAGGAGCGGGCGGGCGTCGTGAGAAGAAAAGTCGGGTTCGACTGCCCGCCCTTGAACTGGGCGATCTCCAGGGGGCCGGAGAAATGGTCGACATGGCGCTCCATCCACGCCGTCAACGCCGCACCATCGACGGCAACGGCGCCTGTCGGTGCCCGTGTTCCGGAAAAGTCACGCTGGCGATCGAAGCTCGCTTCTGCCATGGCGGCGATTGGTCCTCCTGAACCTCGATTGGCGCCTCAGTCTTGGCTGATCGCCCGGTGGCCGATATCGCGGCGACAAAAGCCATCCTCGAAATCGATGAGATCGACCGCTGCATAGGCAAGGGCGCGCGCCTCAGGCAGAGTGGGGGCGGTGGACGTTACATTCAAGACCCGGCCACCGCTTGCCACGAGATGGCCGGCGCTGATTGCCGTGCCGGCGTGGAAGATTTCAACGCCGTCCAGGGCTGCTGCCTGGTCGAGGTTGCGGATGATCCCGCCCTTTTGCGGCGAGTCAGGATAGCCTTTGGCCGCCAGCACAACCGTCATCGCCGCACCTTTGTGCCAGCGCGCGCTCATGCTCGCCAGCGTGCCGCTTGCCGCAGCGTGAAGGAGCAGGAGCAGATCGTCCTTCAGCAAGCGCATCAGCACTTCCGTTTCAGGGTCGCCAAACCGGCAATTGAATTCGATGAGCTTAGGCCCGTCTCCCGTCAGCATCAGGCCTGCAAACAGCACACCGCGAAACGGCATGCCGCGTGCCGCCATCGCCGCGATGGCAGGGCGGATGATTGTCTCAAACGCCGCTGCTTCAAGATCCGGCGTGAAGACGGGAGCAGGCGCGTAAGCCCCCATGCCACCCGTATTGGGCCCGGTATCGCCATCGCCCACGCGCTTGTGATCCTGCGCCGAGCCGAAGGGCAGAATGGATTTGCCATCGCTCAGCACGAAAAACGAGACTTCCTCACCCTCCATGAAGTCCTCGATGACGACCTCGCCACCAGCTGCGCCGAAAGTGCCGGCAAAGCAGGCGGTGATCGCCGCCGCAGCGTCGTCATATGACATGGCGACCGTCACGCCCTTGCCGGCCGCGAGCCCGTCGGCCTTGACGACGATGGGCATGGCGCAGTTGCGCAGATAGGCAAGCGCTGCGGACTTGTCGCTGAAGCGACCATAGGCGGCGGTCGGGATGCCAGCCTCGCGGCAGAGATCCTTGGTAAAGCCTTTCGAGCCCTCAAGCTGGGCCGCCGCCCTGCCGGGTCCAAACGCCAGGACGCCGGCCGCCTGCAACTCGTCGACGAGGCCGGCAACCAGCGGCGCCTCGGGGCCGACCACTACCAGGTCGATCATCTTGTCCCGGCACAGCGCGATCAGCCCGGCATGAT
>JAKFVK010000056.1 GCA_021732205.1 Hyphomicrobiales bacterium
GGGGTTGCCGCCATGCAGCGCGGGACAGCCTCGACATGATGAGCGGATCGCTGCTTGCAGCCTTTGTTCTGTTTGCCTTCGTGAGTTCGATCACGCCGGGTCCAAACAACATCATGCTGCTGGCCTCTGGCGTCAATTACGGCTGGAGGCCGACGCTTCCGCATATTTTCGGTATCAAGGTCGGTTTCATCATCATGGTGGTGCTGGTAGGCCTTGGCTTCGGGCAGGTGTTCGAGCGCTTTCCGCTGTTTTATGTCGTCTTGAAGTGGCTGGGCACGGCCTATCTCCTGTGGCTGGCGTGGAAGCTCTTCACCGCTGGTGGTTCGGTCGGGCCGATTGCCGGTGAAGGCAGGCCGATGAGCTTCCTGCAGGCGGCGGCCTTTCAATGGGTCAATCCCAAAGCGTGGACGATGTCGGTCGCGGCGATTGCGACCTACACGGTGCCGGACGCCTTTACGACGAGTGTTTTCATGGTCGCCCTGATCTATGGGCTGGTCGGGCTGCCCAGTTCGGTGTTCTGGACGGTCAGCGGTGTCGGATTGAAGCGCTTTCTTGGCAATGAGCGCCTGGTGCGCGGCTTCAATGTGGCAATGGCCCTGCTGCTGATCGTCTCGCTCATTCCGACATTCGTCTCGGCTTTTCACTGAAGGGCACGACGATGGATGCACGCCAGATGACAAGCCTTGCGATTGCCTGTGGCATTGCAGGTACGCTTGCCTATGCCATCGGTCTGTGGCGGCGCTGGCGGCCGGGCAGTAGCGGTCGTCCGGCCTTCACCGAAAGCTCGACGCGGGTGCGCGAGCCGTGGACGGTTGCCGCCGTGCTTTTACTGCTGACTGCGGCTGCGCTCAAATTCTATGCCCGCAGCGCCATCTGATCAGGGAGATGACATCGGGTGCCTTTACGTTTTTCACAGCGGCAATCACCGGGCAGGGGCAAGGTTTCATCGTTCGTGGTTGCGTAAAACCGGTTTCCACTTTTGCCCAACATGCTCTAGAAGCGGCACCGGCTGCGGTTCGAGTGGGGGAATTCCCCATGCCGCTTCACAGGTTCAACTAAGCGCCAAGAGGAAATGTCCCATGCGTGTCTATTATGATCGCGACGCCGATCTCAATCTCATCAAGGGTAAGAAAGTCTGCATCGTCGGCTACGGGAGCCAGGGCCATGCCCATGCGCTCAATCTGCGCGATTCAGGCGTCAAGGACGTCGCGGTGGCGTTGCGTGCCGGGTCGGCCAGCGCCAAGAAGGCGGATGCCGAAGGCTTCAAGGTGATGACGCCGGCGGATGCCGCCAAATGGGCGGATGTGATGATGATGCTCACTCCTGATGAATTGCAGGCCGACATCTACCGTAACGATCTGCATGCCAACATGAAGCAGGGCGCAGCGCTGTTGTTTGCCCATGGCCTCAACATCCACTTCAATCTGATCGACCCGCGCGCTGATCTCGACGTGCTGATGATCGCCCCCAAGGGGCCGGGCCATACGGTACGCTCGGAATATCAGCGCGGCGGCGGCGTCCCGTGTCTGGTGGCGATCCACAAGGATGCCTCCGGCAACGCGCATGATCTTGGCCTGTCCTACGCGTCGGCGATTGGCGGCGGGCGCGCCGGCATCATCGAGACGAGCTTCCGCGAGGAATGCGAAACCGACCTTTTCGGCGAGCAGGTGGTGTTGTGCGGCGGCCTTGTCGAACTCATCCGCGCCGGTTTCGAGACACTGGTTGAGGCCGGTTATGCCCCAGAAATGGCCTATTTCGAATGCCTGCATGAGGTGAAGCTCATTGTCGATCTCATCTATGAGGGTGGTATCGCCAATATGAATTATTCGATTTCGAACACGGCCGAATATGGCGAATATGTCACCGGCCCGCGCATCATCACGGCTGAAACCAAGGCCGAGATGAAGCGCGTGCTCGATGACATCCAGGGCGGTCGTTTCACCCGTGACTGGATGCTGGAGAACAAGGTCAACCAGACCTCCTTCAAGGCGATGCGCGCCAAGGCAGCCGCCCACTCGATCGAAGAGGTCGGCGAAAAGCTGCGCGGCATGATGCCATGGATCAAGGCGAAGGCCCTCGTCGACAAGGCGCGCAACTAGGTCCGGCGAGTTCATTGAGCGTGGTCACGGTCGATGAATTCTATGCGACCGTGCCACGCTTCGAGCGCTTCGAGGATGTGACCGACGCCAGCCTTTATCGGCCTTTGCCAGATGATTGGGTGGTGGGGGTGA
This sequence comes from Hyphomicrobiales bacterium, assembly GCA_021732205.1. GTDB lineage: Bacteria > Pseudomonadota > Alphaproteobacteria > Rhizobiales > UBA4765 > Raskinella. The sequence continues at coordinate 2,232 of JAKFVK010000056.1, forward strand.
GCGATGTCGTTTCCTCGACCAGGGCGATTGCCGCCGGGCAATACAAGAGCGTCAATCTGGCGGGCGCGGCGATGATCCCGGCCCTTGCCAATCGTCTTGGCAATTATCGCTTTCCCTATGTGTTCGGCGGCGATGGGGCGGCGCTCGCCCTTCCCGGCGAACAGCGTGTCGTGCTGGAGCAGGCGCTCAGCGACACGGCGGCTTTCGCCCGCGATGCGCTTGGCCTGCAATTGCGCGTATCGGTGATGACAATGGCAGCGATCCGCGAGGCGGGCCATGATGTCCGCCTCGCCCGCTTTGCCCGTTCGGCCCATATCGATTATGCGATGTTTGCCGGCGGCGGCGTGTCCTATGCAGTCGAGCGTATGAAGGCGGATATCGGCTGCCTTCCAGCCTCGCCGCCGGGCATCAAGCCTGATCTTGAGGGATTGACGTGCCGCTGGCATCCCATGCCGGCGGAGCACGGTGTGGTCCTGTCGCTGATTGTGCTGCCCGGCCGCACGATCAGCGCTTTCAATCACCTGCTATCGCGCCTTTTTGCGCTGCTGCGGGGCGAGGGCGATGCAGGAGAACCGCTGTCGAACGAGCGGTTGCACCTGCCGCTGCCGCTGCGCGGCCTCATGTTTGAAGCGCGCGCGTTGCGGCGCCCCGGCATGAGCCTGTGGCGAAGCGTCATTGAGCGCGTCTATGCGCATTTTATATCATTTGCGCTGTTCCGCACCGGTATTGTGGCGGGCTCGTTCGACCCCGCCCGCTACCGCCGCGAACTGGTGGCCAATGCCGATACGGCAAAATTTGAAGATGGTCTGCGCATGACGATCGATTGTTCACCGGCGGTTGCCGACGCACTCGATGCCATGCTGTCAACAGCGGAGGCGGAAGGGGTGGTGCGCTTTGGCAGCCATCGTCAGACAGCGGCGATCATGACCTGCCTTGTACCGTCAATTGATGAGGCTGATCATGCCCATTTCATCGACGGCGCGGATGGCGGCTATGCCATGGCAGCGCAGGTGATGAAGGACAAACACACCTGATCCTGCACCTGCCTGCGGTGTCAATTATGCCAGAACAGGACCAGTAGAACGATAATGGGCAGCGGGATACCAAGAAGCCAGAGAAGTGCGCCTTTACCAAGACCCATGACAAGCTCCTGAGTGGTCGGAATTTGCAGATTGCCGGAGTTGAAAATTGGGAGAAGCGCCTGTGAGCGCTCCTCCCTGTCGATTACAGATTACTTAGCGGTAACCCATGTCATCAGATTGCGGTCGTACTTGTATCCGACCGCGCTGGTGAGGCTTTCCTTCGATTCCGTCATAGACAGATAGTGCTTGCCGTCCTTGGTGGTGACGGAAATGGCGGAGAAGGGAACAGCCACGTCTTTTTCGCCGACGCCAACGAAACCGCCGACACCGACGATGAAGCCGGTGATCTTCCCGCTGCGGTCGATGAGGACGTCATCGATATCACCAAGCTTCTTGTCAGCCAGATCGTAAACCGTCTGCTTGTAATACATGGTCACGGTCGTGCTCTCTAACGGAATTGCCGGCAAGGTTCCTGCCGCGAACGCTGCAGGCGCAGCCGAAAGAGCCAGTACAAGAACAGAATATTTCAAATATCGCATGTCAGTCTCCCTTTGTGTGAGGCTAATGGAACGCGCCGTTCAACCGGAAGTTCCACGGATATGCTGCCGAAATCGCTCATTCCAGGCGCAGCAACATCGACATGCAGGCGTCGTCAAAAAAACGGTTGGTATCCGGCATCGTTCTCGGGCAAATTCAAAGCCCCGGGGAGACGCAAAATGACCATGCTCGAGCGCGCTCGTGATGTTCCCACGAGTTCGGCAGGCCAGAGCGAGCGAGCCGCTGCCTCGCTGCACGAGGTCGCGATTACCTATCACCTTGCTGATGGTTCGTTTTACGAGGCGGTGGCGCCGACCACGCTGGCGATTGCGGAGGGTGAATTTGTTGCTCTTGTCGGGCCGACGGGTTGTGGAAAATCGACCCTGCTTAACGTTGTAGCGGGCCTCGTCGCGCCGTCTTCCGGCACATGCCTCATCCATGGCGATCGGCTCAGCGGTATCAATGGACAGGCAGGCTATCTGTTTCAGGCGGAAGCCTTGATGCCGTGGAAGACGGCGCTGGCCAATGTTGCGGTTGGCCTTGAAGTTCAAGGTCTGCCGAGGGACGAGGCAACGGAGCGCGCCCGCTCATGGCTCGGCAAAGTGGGGCTTGGCGCCTTTCTCCAACGCTATCCGCATCAATTGTCGGGGGGACAGAGAAAACGCGTCGGCCTGGCGCAGGTGCTGGCGCGCGATCCGCGCATGTTGCTGATGGATGAACCCTTCGGGCCGCTTGATGCCCAGACACGCGCCATCATGGGCGATCTGCTGCTGGGTCTGTGGCAGGCTGATCGTAAAGCCGTGTTGTTCGTTACCCATGATCTGGAGGAGGCGATTTCTCTTGCCGACCGTGTCGTCATCATGTCGGCCGGGCCGAAGGCCAGCATCATCGGCGATTTTCCGATACACTTGGCGCGCCCGCGTGACGCACATGACGTGCGTTTGCAACCAGCCTTCGTCGAGACGCACCGGGCGATCTGGCAGGTGCTGAAGGAGGAAGTGTTGAAGGGATACGCGCAGGCCAACGAGGCGAAAGCATGAAGAAGAACGGCGAACGACGTCTTGGCCTGGGTCTCACCGCCTGGCGTCTGGGAGTGCTGGCCCTTGTGCTCGGTGGCTGGCATGTTCTGACGGCGACCGGTGTGCTTCAGCCGTTCTTTTTTTCCAAGCCGCTGGATGTAGCCCTTCGCGTCGTGCGTGATGTCCAGCTGCCGCGCTTCTGGAGCGATCTTGCCATCACGCTGACTGAAACGGCGCTCGCCTTCGTCATCGGGTCGGTGCTCGGGATTTTGTGTGGCTTTGCACTGGCACGGCATCCCTTCGCCTCCGCCGTGTGTGACCCCTATCTCAAGGCGTTCAACGCCATGCCGCGTGTGGTTCTGGCGCCGATCTTTGCGCTGTGGCTTGGCCTTGGCATCTGGTCGAAGGTGGCGCTCGGCG
>JAKFVK010000252.1 GCA_021732205.1 Hyphomicrobiales bacterium
CCGCGGCAGCGGCAGACGCTTGTCGAGCCAGCGCTCGAAACCGGTTTTGGGCTGATAGGTCGAAGCGTGTCCGGACATCGAAGGCTCCGTGGGTTGTTGGTTCAGCCGATGCGAACGAGGCTATCGGTGACGAAGGAATATTGCGGGACCTCGAGGTTCTTTTGCGCTGGACCTTTGCGCACGCGACCCGAAGTGTCATATAGCGAGCCATGGCACGGGCAGAACCAGCCATTATATGAACCCTGATAGCCAAGCGGCACGCAACCAAGATGGGTGCACACGCCAATCAGGATCAGCCATTCCGGTTTCTGCACCCGCTTCTGATCAGTCTCGGGGTCACTGAGGTCGGCTAGCTTCGCATCGGTCGCCGCCTTGATCTCGGCTTCGGTGCGACGGCGGATGAAAACCGGCTTGCCGCGCCACAGAACCGTAATCATCTGGCCCTGCTTGACCGACGCGATATTCACCTCAACCGACGCAAGCGCCAATGTTGACGCATCAGGGTTCATCTGGGCGATGAACGGCCAGACCGCGCCGGCGCTGCCGACGGCTGCGGCCGCCCCGGTTGCCAGATAAATAAAATCGCGGCGGGTGGTACCACTATGCGCTGACATGGTTTCAACCATCGTCGACGATCCTCTCAAGCCCCGTAGCCGGGTGTCCCGGCCCTAAATTCTGTCTGTTCAATCATTGGAGCGAAAAGATCACGCCTTTCGCACCCAATAGCCCGACAGATCCAGCGGCGGTTTCTTGCACGCAAGCCGCCACCATGTCCAGACCACGATTGGCGCAATTGCGCAACAATAGAAGGCAATCAAGGAATTACCAGATATTTCGCGCGTTTATGACGCAGTAATCGGCGCGCTCAGGCGGCGGCCAATCCCAGAAATCCGCCCGATTGTCGTGCCCACAGGCGCGCATAGAGGCCGCCGCGGTGAATGAGATCAGCGTGCGCCCCTTCCTCGACGATTCGCCCGTCATCCATGACGACCAGACGATCAAGCGCGGCAATGGTTGACAGGCGGTGGGCGATCACCATTGCCGTTTTACCGTGCATGAGGTCGGCAAGACTGCTCTGGATGGCTGCCTCGATCTCCGAATCAAGGGCTGAGGTGGCTTCATCCAGCACGAGGATTGGTGCGTTCTTGAGCAGAATGCGGGCGATGGCGATGCGCTGGCGTTGACCGCCGGACAATTTCACACCGCGCTCACCCACGCGCGCGGCGTAGCCGGCATTGCCATCCTTGTCACCCAGTCCAAGGATGAAATCATGCGCCTGAGCCGCCTTGGCGGCGGCAATGATCTCATGCTCGCCCGCTTCGGTGCGACCATAGCGGATATTTTCCTCGATTGAGCGATGGAGGAGGGCGTTGTCCTGGGTGACGACGCCAATCGAGCGGCGCAGGCTCTCCTGACGCACGGCAGCAATGTCCTGCCCGTCGATGCGGATAGCGCCGCCCTCGACTTCATGGAGGCGCAATAACAGCGAGACGATGGTGGATTTTCCAGCCCCGGATGGGCCGACAATGCCGACTTTTTCGCCTGGCGCGACGCGCAGATTGAGCTGATCGATAATGCCCTTACCCTTGCCGTAATGGAAGGTGACGTTATCGAAGACGATCTCGCCGCGGGGCACAGCAAGTTCGCCCGCGGCTGGCGCATCCAGCAGGGTGTGCGGCTTGGCAATGGTGTCCATGCTCTCCTGAACAGTGCCCACATTCTCGAAGATCGAGCGTACGAGATGCATCACCCAACGCGACATGTCGTTAAGGCGCATCACCATGGCAAGTGCTGCGCCCGCTTCGCCCACGCTCATTTCTCCCGCACGCCAAAGGGACAGGGAGAGGCCGCCTGTTGACAGTAACAGCAGCGTGTTAAGCAAGATGAGCACGGATACAGCAATCGTCAGCAGGCGCAGCGTATCAAGGCCAAGCCGTGTATGGCGCTCGATTGCCCCCTTGACCGCCGAGCGTTCCTGATGATCGCGGGCAAACAGCTTGACGGTCAGGATGTTGGTGTAGGAATCGACGATGCGGCCAAGAAGCGCCGAGCGCGCCTCCGACTGCTTGGCCGACAGCGCCACGGCGCGCGGCACGAATTGGCGCAGCAGCAAGCTATAGGCAATCGCCCAGGCAAGAATCGGCAGACCGAAGACCAGATTGATGTTGGTGAACGCCACGAAGGCGACCACGACATAGATGACCACATAGGCCATGTTGTCGAGGGTCTCGAGGGTCACGGCCTGGATCGCCGGGCCTGACTGCATGACGCGGTTGGCGAGCCTGCCGGCGAAATCGCTCTGAAAATAATTGAGCGAATGGCCGAGCGTGTAGAGATGGGTGCGCCAGCGCACGCGGCTGTAGATCGGGGTCACAAGCGCCTGATTGAGGACGACTTCGCCCAGAATCATCAGCGCGGGGCGGATGATGGCGACGAACAGCGCCAGCCCGGCCAGGATCGCGCCATGGGTCACGAGAATATCGGCGGGCTGACTTGAAACCAGAAGATCAACAAAGCGCCCGGCCAGCAGAATCATGCCCGATTCCATGATGCCGATCACCAGGGCGAAGGCAAAGTTGACCGCCACCAGGCCACGGAAAGGGGCGATGTAATGCCAGATGAAGGCGCCGACGCGGGCAGGCGGCGTTACCTTGTCATCAAAAGGCGCGAAAGGATCAATGCGCTGCTCGAACCAGGCGAAGAAGCGTGACAACATGGGAATGACTTTGCAAAAAGGCCGAATGGGCGCGGGGTTTGACACCGCTTTCGTGGCACTATCGTGACGCAGGGGAGAGGGTCAAGCGAGATGGACGCGGTAAACATGCCCGAGCTTGCGCTTTATCAGCCGGACATCGCCCAGAATGCCGGCACCTTGCTGCGTCTGTGCGCCTGTCTCGGGGTGAGCGCCCATATCATCGAACCGGCAGGGTTTCCGGCAAGCGATCACGCCTTCCGGCGCGCCGGCCTCGATTATCTTGATCAAGTGGTGATCAGGCGACATATCCATTTCATAGCGTTTCGCGACATGGTGCGCCGAGAGGGTCGACGGCTGGTTCTGGTGGAAACGACCGGCGCGACCATCTACGGGCGATTTTCGTTCAGCGATCGCGATATCCTGATGCTGGGGCGAGAGAGCGCCGGCGTGCCGGACGAGGTGGCGCAAATGTGCGATGCGAGTGTCGTGATACCGATGCGCCCCGGTTTGCGCTCGCTCAATGTGGCGGTGGCGGGCGCCATGGTATTGGGTGAGGCGATGCGCCAGACAGGCCGCTTTCCTCAACCGGCGGAGAACGACGAGACGTGACGATGACACCCCCTTCCAATGACGAACTGGCGCTGCGCCAGCAGCAGGCAATGGCGTGGTTCAGCGCCTTGCGCGAGCGCATCTGCACGGCCCTTGAAGTGGTCGAGGAGGGCGCGCCGCCCGATCTCTACAGCGGCCAGCCGGGGCGTTTCCTGCGCACTCCCTGGACGCGCACCGATCACACGGGCCAAGCCGGTGGTGGCGGCGAAATGGCGATGCTGAAGGGGCGCGTCATCGAGAAGGGCGGCGTGCATGTATCGACAGTATTTGGCGAGTTTGCGCCTGAATTTCGCAAGGAAATTCCCGGCGCTGCTGATGATCCCCGCTTCTGGGCCTCGGGCCTGTCGCTCATCATCCATCCCTTGAGCCCGCATGTGCCGACGGTTCATATGAACACACGCATGGTGGTGACGACGAAACGCTGGTTTGGTGGCGGTGCTGATCTGACGCCAATGCTCGATCGCCGCCGCCAGCAGGATGATCCCGATACGCTTGCCTTCCACGCGGCGATGAAGGTGCCCTGCGAGGCGCATCCCGGGCCTGGCGATTACCCGCGCTACAAAGCGTGGTGTGACGAATATTTTCATTTGCGCCATCGCAACGAGCCGCGCGGGATTGGCGGCATCTTTTACGATTATCTCGACAGCGGCGACTGGGCGGCTGATTTTGCCTTCACCAAAAGCGTCGGTCAGGCGTTTCTTGATGTCTATCCGCGTGTCATTGCCGCCAATATCGCCACGCCGTGGAGCGAGGCGGAGCGTGAGGAACAATTGATCCGTCGCGGGCGCTATGTCGAATTCAATCTGCTCTATGATCGTGGCACGATTTTCGGCCTGAAGACCGGCGGCAATGTCGCCTCGATCCTCTCCTCGATGCCGCCCATGGTGAAATGGCCGTAGAGCTCGCTGCTCAGGCGGCTTTCGTCAGGTAGGGCGGGTTGAGCCCGAGAAGGCGGTGAAGGACGCCGTCGACGTCGGCAGGATAAAAGGGCTTCTTGAGAAAGGCGTCTGCGCCGGCCTCAAACGCCTCGTTCAGCTTATCGCCGCTCTGCTCGGATGACATGAGAACGACGCGGGGGGGCGTAGCGTTTTCCTTCAGGCGCTTCAGCGTGGCGATGCCGTCAAGTCCCGGCATGTTGATGTCAAGAAAGACGATCTCGGGGGCGCTGGCAGCGTTCATCTGGAGCGCTGTTTCGCCGTCAGCCGCGTCGCTGATGCGAAAGCCGAAATGGCTGCTTTCGAGAACTTTGCCAACGACGCGGCGAACGGTCGAACTGTCGTCGACGATCAGCGCGCCGATGCCTTGGCGCAGGCGCAGGTAATTGTTGATGATGTTGGCAAGATCGATGGGTGTGAAGGGTTTGCGCAGGAAATCATAGGCACGCAGTTTCTTCGCCAGTTGCATGACTTCGTCGGTGACATTGGTCGACATCAGAACGGAAAAGGTCTTCACGCCGGCGGAGCGGGCCTGCGCCAACGCGTCGATGCCGCTCATTCCCGGCATGATAACGTCGATGAAGGCAAGATCGAATTGTGAATTGCGAAATTTCTCGGCGAAATCCATGCCGTCATGGGCTTCAGTCACGCTCAGCGGTACGGGGCTGTGCCCACAGGCGCGCGCAAAGGCCATGCGCACGGCTGACGAATCATCAGCAACGATAATGTTAAGTCCTTCAGAATCAAAAGAAATATCGTCAGACATTACAATCTCTTCCATCAGATCAATCGTCGGTAAGACAATTGATGATGAGAGAGTATGCATCAACACTTATGTAAGCATGAAGAAACTGCGGCTCATATCTTTATACGTAGTTATGCCTATGCTTCTCCCATTGTCTCAAGCAAGACGGCGTCCAGCGCCTCCTTCGCGCTCTTGCCAGCCCAGACGACAAACTGGAAGGCCGGGTAATAGCGCTGGCAGGTGTCGATGGCGGTACGCAGCATCAGTTCGACCTGGCTGCGGCTGATATCG
>JAKFVK010000085.1 GCA_021732205.1 Hyphomicrobiales bacterium
GGCTGAAAGGAGTGAAACAGCGTCATGACACGATTGCGGTCTCGGATATCAGCAATCCGTCCTTCGACCTGGATCTCCGGCGCAGTTATCGCCAGTTTCTCAAGGATCGCATGAAGCGCTGGCTCGCCATTTTCAAGAATGAGGAGATGCTTCACTCCGAAAGAGGCAAGCCGCAGGCAAAGCTCCGCACCAATCGACCCGCCGCCACCGGTCACCACCACGCGCTTGCCGGCGGTGAAGTGCTTCAGCCTGGCATAATCGATGTCAACGCGCTCGCGCAGCATCAGGTCTTCGACGTCAACCGGTGCCAGTCTGATCATCTGGCCATCGAGTGAGCGCCCCGCCTCAAGCGAGGGCAGGCGGTTGACGGGCATGCCGATTTTGCGCGCCTTTGCCAGCAACCGGTCAATCCCGCTCCCTTCGCCCAGAACCGAAGGCGTGAGGATCAGCCGCGTGGCGCGGACGTCATTTTGTTCCAGGCTGAAGATGGCGCTGTCGAGATCATGAAGTGAGCCCAGAACGGCGATGCCGCGGATCGACTGACCGAGATCAGACGCAGCCGGAGAGAGGATACCGACGGCTTGAATCTTTTTGATGGCCCCGCTTTCGATCGCCCGCAGCAGAACATCAGCATCGCTCGCCCGCCCGACGATCAGCACCGGGCTCGCGTCATTGGCGATCCCGCGCGCCTGGGTTCGCGTCAGGCGGTAGTAACGGTAGGCTAGCCGCGGTCCGCCAAGGAGACAGATTTGCAGCACCCAGAAGAGAGCAATCGTGATTTTTCCAAAAAGCAATTCGCCGTAAAATGCCGATGACGCCAGCAGATAATCGATGATGACCAGGGTGAGGGCTAGAACCGTCACGGCCTGTGCAATGTTCTTCAGATCGGGCAGCGATGCAAATCGCCACTTGGCACGGTAAAGCTGGAAGCGGGCATAAACGAGCCCGGCATAGGCCACGAAAACCGGCAGGAAATAGGCAAGGTCCAGGAGCCGCTCTTCAAGCCCGTCGCGCTCGAAACGGATAAAGAAACTTGCCAGAACCGCCGTCACCGTGACGAGCAGATCGTGGCCGATAATCATCAGCTTGCGGCGATTCATGCGACGACGAACTGTACTTCCCTGAGGTAAGATCGAAAGCGGCACCTCCGTCTATAGCTGACGGAGACCAATCTCAAAAGGAAAATAATGGGCCAATTATGGCCCGCCAGCCGATGTGGTATGCAAGATTGTAAACTTCGGTAAGAGAATGTGACACCGTTTCTAAGCTTCGCAACTGGACAAGTGTGTCTCATACGTCGAAAACCCGCCGACGTTTGCCGTTAACCGGCACGGATTTCAGAAACAGGCAGTTTTGGACGATGAATAAACCTTTCAATCCGCCCGCTTTGCCGTTCATCGATCTTCAGGCGCAGCGCCATCGTCTGGGTGCGGCGCTGGAGGAGGCCATCCTCAAGGTCACCCGATCGGGAGCCTACATTCTCGGTCCAGAGGTCTTTGAACTCGAAGCACAATTGTCACGATTCTGCGGTGCCCGTGAAGTCGTGACCTGCGCCAATGGTACGGACGCTCTGGCGATGGTCCTCATGGCCAAGGGTGTCAAACCGGGCGATGGCATATTTTGCCCCAGTTTTACATTTGCCGCCACAGCCGAAGTGGTTGCCTGGCTCGGTGCTACCCCGGTCTTCGTCGATGTCGATGCCGAAACCTTCAATCTCGATACCGCAAGTCTTCACCAGGCCCTGAGAACAGCCACAGAGAAAGGGTTGAGCCCGCGCGGTATCATCAGTGTCGATCTTTTCGGTCAGCCCGCCGATTATGAGGCGATTGAGGCATTCGCTGCAGCTCACGGACTGTGGCTGCTGAGTGATGCCGCCCAGAGCTTTGGTGCAACCTACAAGGGCCGCCGTGTCGGTACCATCGGCGCGGCGACGACAACCAGCTTTTTTCCCGCCAAGCCGCTTGGCTGTTATGGCGATGGTGGGGCCATTTTTACTGACGATGCCGCATTGGCTGACATTCTGCGCTCCCTGCGCAATCATGGTGCGGGAAGTGATCGCTATGACAATATCCGCATTGGCATGAATGGACGCCTCGACACCATCCAGGCGGCTGTGCTTTTACAAAAGCTGACGATTTTCGAAGACGAGATCGTGCAACGCAACCTGATTGCCGAACGGTATAATCTGGCGCTGAACCAGGTGGCCATTGTCCCGAATTTACCCGCAGGCATCACCTCTGTATGGGCACAATATACGTTGCGCGTCGCGCCTGACCGTCGCGAGGCGCTGGCAGCCCATCTCAAGGCCGCAGGCATTCCAACTGCGATCTATTACCCGATCCCGCTGCATCGCCAGAAGGCCTACGCCCATTACCCAAGTGCTGGTGATGGCTTGCCAGTCACCGAAGCCATTGCCCGGGAGGTGATCAGCCTGCCGATGCACCCCTATCTCGATCTGCAGGCGCAAAATCATATCACCCATGCCGTCGTTGAATGCTTGAGTAATTGAGTGTCATGTTTTTTCTCGTAAATCCGCTGACCTTGCGCTAGGGACAGCGGATGATTGCGCTCCCCCATCCTGTTGCCAGCGAGCGTCTGTGTCGGTCTGCTGATGTGGCAGCTCTGTGCATTATCGCCTCCCTGCCATGGTCCACCTCCGGGACCAGCATCTTCCTTGCCATCTGGTTGCTGCTGGTTCTGCCGCAGACCGATTGGCGGCAATTGCTGCGGGAGGCACGTCAATCGCCGAGTGTTTTTGCCATTATCCTGCTTCTGCTGACCGCGCTGTCGGTGCTGTGGTCTGGAGGCGCGGCGCAGGAGAAGCTGAACGGTGTGGGTGCGGTCGCAAAACTGGCCGTCATTCCGCTTCTGATTTTGCATGTGTCCAGGCGCGGTCATCTGGCGCACGAGGCTCTGCGTATTTTTCTGGTCAGCACCACGGCATTGATGGTTCTGTCGTGGGTCAGCCTGATGATAAGTATCCCCCGGACAGCGCTGTTGTCGATGCTGGCGCCGGGTGTGCCGGTCAAGGACTGGATCTCCCAGACGAATTTCTTTTTGATCGCAGCCTTCGCCGCAGCCCACCTTGCGTGCGATGCCTGCACGCGCAATCACCATATCCGCGTGGTCGGCTATGCCGGGCTGGTGGCGGCCTTCATTGCAAATCTGATGTTCATCCATCCCTCGCGCACAGGGCTGCTGATCATCCCGGTACTCGTCTTGCTTTTCATGGTTCAGCGCATCGGGGTGCGGCGCGGAACGCTGATAGGCCTGGCAACGTCGATCCTGGCCTGCTTGCTGCTATGGCAAACCTCTGAGCGGATCCGCGAGCGCGTGGAAAGTGCGATTACAGAGATTCATCGCTATTCAACAAATGGCGAAGCGACATCGGCAGGATATCGTCTGGAGTGGTATCGCCAGACATCCGGGCTCGTCGCCCACTCCCCGATCATCGGTTATGGTGCAGGCGGCGTCCGTGCGGCGATGGAGGGCATGGTCAAAGCCGGCACGCTCGATGAAAAATTTGTAACCTCAAATCCGCATAATCAGGCGCTGCTGACCGCCATGCAGACCGGCCTGATCGGCGTTGGGCTGTTGATGGCGATGTGGCTTGCCCACACCATCGCGCTCGCTGGTTCCAGCCTCGCGGCTCGTATCGGTCTTGCCATCGTCATACAAAACATCGCCGGTGGCTTCTTCAATAGCCATTTGTCCGATTTTACCCAGGGCTGGATGTACGTGATGGGTGTTGGCGTTACCATTGCCGCCGCACGCTCTCAGGCCTCGATCACCGCGAATGGATAAAATGACAGCAGGTCTCCAGGCCGGACCTCGGTGATCGCTTCGTCAAGATCAACCAGCCCGTCTGATGCGGTCAGCGATGTGATAACGCCGGCCCCATCCTGCCGATGTTTTCTCGCCAGCCGGACCGGTTGCTCATCGCCAAGCGACACGCGCACGAATTCGCGCCGCCCGGCGCGTTTTCGATAGGCGAAATCAGCGCGCACGGGTAGCCCAAGCGGCGATCGCCACGTCTCACCGGAAAGCGCGGCCAGCAACGGGCGGACGATCTGTGTGAAGGTGACATAGGCTGCCACCGGATTGCCCGGCAGACCGACGAAGGCTTTGCCGTTGATGACCCCGGCAGCAACCGGGCGCCCCGGTTTGATACCGATCCGCCACCAGTCAAGACGCCCGATGCGCTCGATAACCGCTTTGACGTGATCTTCTTCGCCCGTCGATACGCCACCCGAAGAAATGACGACGTCAGCCTCGCTCGCCGCTTGGGTCAAAGCTGCGGCAAGCGCTTCAGGTTCATCACGCACGATGCCGCCATCGATGATGTCGCAGCCCGCAGCCTGCGCCAGAGCCGCGAGCAGCGGGCGATTGGCATCGTAAAGCCCGGCATTGCCGACAACGCCGCCAGGCGCCATCACCTCATTGCCTGTCGACAGGAGCGCCATGACCAGACGTCGGCGCACCGGCAGGTGAGCCAACCCCAATGCCGAGGCGAGCGCCGCATCCTGCGGGCGCAGCCGCAATCCCTGGCGAAGCGCTATCTCGCCAGCCGCTATGTCTTCGCCGGCAAATCGCGCATTGGCGCTGCGTTTCAGCCCTGCCGGCACAACGACATGCGCTCCCTCGACGCGGACGTCTTCCTGCATGAAGATGGTATCGGCGCCTTCTGGCAGCGGCGCGCCGGTGAAGATGCGCGCTGCCTCGCCAGCGCCCAGCGGATGTTTCGCCGAACTGCCGGCGGTGACCCTGTTGGTGATCATCAGGCGTGTGTCGCCAACCGGCGCCACATCGCCGATCCTGACCGCATAGCCATCGACGGCCGAGTTGTCGAAAGCCGGGATCGACAAGGGCGCGATGATGTCTTGCGCCAAAATGCGTCGGCCAGCCGCCATGACGTCGACGGTTTCGATGGTCGCAACGGGCGAAAGGCGCAGTTGCAGCGCGGCGCGTACCTCATCCAGAGTGGCAAGCTTGCCACCGAACGCTAGGCTGTCATCACTGAGCTGCGCCATCTCTAGCCCGCATTGTCCGGAAAGGGCGCGGCAAACCGCAGACAGGCATCGGCGATTGCCGGAATGTCATTGAGATCAAGTAGCGGCAGCCGCGCGCCTTCAATCACGCTGTCACAGGCGATTGCCCGGATCGCCGGGTCGTCAGGATAAAGCAATGGCTTGTTGTTCGCCCGCCTATGGATTTCGATCTTGGCGTGCGGCGCACGCTTGAAGCCTTCGACGAGCACCAGATCGCAGGGAGCAAG
>JAKFVK010000062.1 GCA_021732205.1 Hyphomicrobiales bacterium
TGACCATGGCGGTGATGTATGTGATGCTCAATCTGCTGATCGACCTGCTCTATGGTTTCATCGACCCGCGCGTCCGGCTGGAGGGGTGAGGTCGTGAGCGAGAGCAGCGGAGTTCAGCCGGCATTGAAGGTGCGCCAGCAAGCGCCGTCTTCGCCGGGCATTTTGACCCATGCCATCCACATCATTGCAGAAAATCCGGTCACCGGGCTTGCCTTCGGGCTGTTTACACTCATCGTCTTTGCAGCGTTGTTTGGCCCGATGATCGCGCCGTTTGATCCGTTGGCGAGCAACACCACCGAAGCGCTGAAGGGCCCTACCCGCGTTCACTGGTTCGGTACCGACCAGTTGGGGCGCGATATCTTCAGCCGTGTGCTCGTTGCCACAAGGCTTGATTTCACCATCGCTATCGCGTCAGTCGCGCTCGTTTTTTTCCTGGGCGGTCTGGCGGGGGTGACAGCCGGATATTTCGGCGGCTGGGTCGACAAGCTGGTGGGGCGGGTCGCTGATACCATCATGGCCTTCCCGCTATTCGTGCTTGCCATGGGCATCGTTGCCGCACTCGGCAACAGCGTCACCAACATCATTATCGCCACCGCCATTATCAACTTTCCGCTGTACGCCCGCGTGGCGCGGGCGGAAGCGAATGTGCGGCGCGAGGCGGGGTTCGTGCAGGCCGCGCGCCTTGCGGGAAATTCGGAATGGCGGCTCCTGCTGACCCAGATCGTCCCCAACATCATGCCGATCATGGCGGTGCAGATGTCGCTCACCATGGGCTACGCCATTCTCAACGCCGCCGGCCTCTCCTTCATCGGCCTTGGCGTGCGCCCGCCAACGCCTGAATGGGGTATCATGGTGGCGGAGGGCGCAAGTTTCATCGTGTCAGGCGAATGGTGGATCGCCTTCTTTCCCGGGTTGGCGCTGATGATCGCCGTGTTCTGTTTCAATCTGCTGGGCGATGGCGTGCGCGACCTCATCGATCCGCAGCGGCGGACGTGAGCGGCACCATGATACCCTCCCCGCTTCTGGCCATCCGCAACCTCACCGTCGAGTTCGCGACGCGGCGCGGCACGGTCACCGCCGTCAAGGCGATCGATATCGACGTTGGCAAGGGCGAGACCGTCGCCATCGTCGGGGAATCGGGGTCGGGAAAATCGGTCACCTCCTACGCGCTCATGCGCATCCTTGATCGTGCCGGGCGGATAGCGTCGGGTTCGATGATCTTTTCGGGGCTTGAGCTGGCACGCATGCCGGAATTGGAAATGCGCAATCTGCGCGGCCGCGAATTGTCGATGATCTTCCAGAACCCGCGCGCTGCCCTCAATCCGATCCGCAAGATCGGCCACCAGATCGAAGATGTCTTGCGCCAGCATGCGCTGGTGGGCGCCACCCAGGCACAGCAAAAGGCCATCGAGGCGCTTGCCAATGTGCGCATCGCCCGGCCAGAGGAGCGTTATCACGCCTACCCGTTCGAGCTTTCAGGCGGCATGTGCCAGCGGGTCGTCATCGCGCTGGCGCTGGCGTGCCGCCCGCAACTGCTGATTGCCGATGAGCCGACGACCGGCCTTGACGTCACCACGCAGAAAGCGGTGATGGACCTTGTGAGTGAGCTGACGCGCGAGCGCGCCATGTCGTCCATCCTTATCACGCACGATCTTGGCCTTGCTGCGGCTTACGCTGATCGCGTTGTGGTGATGGAGAAAGGCGATGTGGTGGAGACGGCTGATGCCGACACCATCTTCAGGACGCCTTATCATGCCTATACGCGCAAGCTCATGCGAGCGACACCGCGCCCGGGTTGCCAGCTTCGTGACCTGCTGCCGGAAGAGACGACATCGCCTGCACCCTCGCCCGTCGCCGATCAGCCATCGAAGCAGCAGCACGCGCCATTGTTGCGGGTGGAGAACCTCATCAAGGAGTACCCGAAGGCAAAGTCAGCCGGCAGCCTGTTGAGCCTGCTGGGCGGCAAGAGCGAGGAACCTTTTCGAGCTGTCAACGCCATCTCGTTTTTCGTTGGTCGCGGCGAAAGCGTCGGCCTGGTGGGTGAATCGGGGTGCGGCAAATCAACAACCTCGCTGATGGTCGCCCGCCTCATCGATGCCACAAGCGGGCGCATTGAGTTCGACGGTACCGATCTGACGCAAATTCCGGCACGCCAGTTTGCCGCATCTCCGTTTCGCGCCCGCATCCAGATGGTGTTTCAGGATCCAACCGACAGCCTCAATCCGCGCTTCACGGCGGCGCGCGCCATCGCCGATCCGCTGCTGCGCTTCCCGCGCCTGAAGCACGGCGAGAGTATGCGCCAGCGCTGCGAGAAGCTGGCAGGCCAGGTGGGGCTGCCGCTTGATCTGCTCGATCGCTTCCCCCATCAATTGTCCGGCGGCCAGAAAGCGCGCGTCGGCATTGCACGTGCCATTGCACTGGAACCCGACCTGATCATTCTCGATGAGCCAACTGCAGCCCTTGACGTCTCCGTTCAGGCCGTCGTTCTCAATCTCCTGCAGGACCTGAAGCAGAAGCTTGGCATGAGCTATCTTTTCGTTTCACATGATCTGCATGTGGTCGGCCTGATGTGTGATCGCCTGATCGTCATGCGTGGTGGCGAGATCGTCGAACAGGGCAACAGCGCCGACATTCTCGCCAATCCCCGGCATGAGTATACTCAAGCTCTGATTGCCGCCATTCCCGCCCCTCCGGCGTCAAGATAAGGATGTCCAATCATGGCAACCGACCGCGAGACCATCGAGGCTTATGTAGCGGCCACCGCCGCATGCCTGCGTCTTGATATCAAAGCTGAATGGAAAGACGGGGTCGCCCAGAACATGTCAACGCTGATGGATGCCATCGACTACTTCAGCGGCGTCCCGCTCGATGATGAGAGCGAACCGGCCGTGGTCTTCCGCGCATGAGCGCCCTCGCCTCAGGCACGGCCAGTGCTGCGGCCATCGCCGCATCGGTCAGCCGGCGCGAGACATCGGCGCTCACGATCGTCGAAGCTGCGCTCGCCCGCATCGCCCGCCACAACCCGGCGCTTAATTGCTTCACCTCGGTGACAGGTGAGCGGGCTCTGGCGAGCGCCCGGCGCGTTGATGCCGACATCGCGGCGGGCAAGAATGTGGGGCCACTTGCCGGCGTCCCTTTCGCCGTGAAGAACCTCTTCGACGTCGCCGGATTGACGACGATTGCCGGATCGAAAATCAATCGTGATCTGCCACCAGCAACGCATGATGCGCCCCTGATTGCGCGTCTTGAAGCAAATGGAGCGATCCTCGTTGGTGCGCTCAACATGGGCGAATACGCCTATGATTTCACCGGCGAAAACGTCCATGATGGCCCGTCCCGCAACCCCCACGATGTCACGCGCATGACTGGCGGGTCGTCGGGCGGATCAGGTGGCGCGGTCGCCTCCGGCCTGGTGCCACTCACCCTCGGCTCGGACACCAATGGTTCCATCCGTGTGCCTGCCTCGTTCTGTGGCATTTTCGGCCTCAAGCCGACCTATGGTCGACTGAGCCGTGCCGGCACGTTTCCCTTCGTTTCGAGTTTCGATCACCTCGGACCGCTTGCCAGAACGACCGAAGATCTGGCGCTTGCCTACGATGCCATGCAGGGCGCCGACCCGGCGGACCCGGTGCAGGCGCCGCGCCCGGATGAACCGAGTTGTGGATCGCTTCACAACGGCATCGCCGGCCTGCGTCTGGCGATTGCGGGCGGCTATTTCGAGCAAGGCCGCAGCGCTGCGGCCAGCGCGGCGATGTCACAGGTAGCGCGCGCCCTTGGCGCCACGTGGACCATTCATCTGCCCGAGGTCGCGCGTGCGCGTGCGGCTGCCTATATCATCACAGCGGCTGAGGGCTCGGCCCTCCATCTCGACAGGTTGCGCGAGCGTGCGGGCGAGTTTGACCCGGCGGTGCGCGACCGTCTGCTCGCAGGCGCGATGATCCCGGCGGGTGCGGTGATCCGGGCTCAGAAATTACGCCGCTGGTATCAAAGACAAGTGCTCGCTCTGTTTCAGGAGTGCGACATCATTCTGGCACCGGCAACACCTTGCACGGCGCCGAAGCTCGGTGACACCCTCCTTGATCTGGGGACACAAAAAGTGCCGCTGCGGCCCAATATAGGTCTCTTCACCCAGCCCTTCTCGTTTATCGGTCTGCCGGTCGTCACTGTTCCCGTCCAGCTGTCGCCGCTGCCCATCGGCGTCCAGATCGTTGCCGCGCCATGGCGTGAAGATCTGGCGTTGCGGGTCGCGCATCATCTGGAGCGCGCGGGCGTTGTTCACGCCAAAGCACTTGCGGCGTTTTCGTGATGGAGATCGATCTTCCCGATGTTCTCTCGGAAGTGCGCGCAGCCTTCGCGCGCTATGAAGCGGCGTTGATCGCCAATGATGTCGAAACGCTCGATGCGTTGTTTCGCAATGATCCGCGAACGCTGCGCTATGGGGTGGCCGAAAATCTCTACGGCTATGGCGAAATATCCGCCTTCCGCGCTGCCCGTTCCCCCCTCGGTCTCGCGCGCTCGACGTCACGAACGGTCATCACAAGCTATGGGCGCGATTTCGCTGTAGCCTCAACCTTGTTCCATCGCCCGTCACTGGTTGGGAAAGTCGGTCGCCAGATGCAAAGCTGGGTGCGCTTCAGGGAAGGCTGGTTCATTGTCGCAGCCCATGTCAGCATCATCGCCGAGGAAATTTAAGTTTTAGCCGCCATATAAGCGCGCCAGCCGCCAAAGGACGTGATGTCGATGGCCGCGCCGAGCCCCTCGGGCTCGACGAGAAATCCTTTGGGCTTCGTGCCATCGCCCAGATGCAGGGTGCCAACGCAAAGCGGGGAGGGAATGGCAGCAACGAAACTGCCGAACGAGGCTGGCGACAGCGTCCATACCTCAACAATGATGGCCGCTCCCGTGCCTGCTGCAACGCGCAGAAGTCCGGGGCGGAAGGGCGGACCGCCGGCCAACGCAAACAGGCGGTAGGACGTAGTTGTCGAGGCCGCGCGCGCAAATACACCACCGCGGCTCGTCAACTCGCCGTTGAGCGGCATGCCCGAAAGATGAGCGCCAACGACAGCGAGTTCGATTGTCGGAGAGTTGTCGTTCGTATTCATAACTACCCCTGAGCCAGATGATAAGCGGGGCGGCGGCCGCCGAAACCTGGAAAAAGTCGTTGACCCAGTTCAGCCAGCAAAACGTCCTGATCGCGCGGAGCGATCAAGGTGATGCCGGCAGGGAACCCGTCGGCGCGCATGGGAC
>JAKFVK010000267.1 GCA_021732205.1 Hyphomicrobiales bacterium
CCCGCATTCCCCCGCCGGGCGGGGCCGAGGTGCCGCTCTTCGGGGCCCGCGACTTTGTCGATCAACGCTCCGGTGTGGCGCTGACCGTGCCGGCAGGCTGGCTCCTGCTGGAAGCGCCCGAATCATCTGACGGCGAAATTTCGCGCATGATCCTTGATGGACCCGGCCAGCCGGCGCCGGCCTGCGGCATTGTCGTCATCAAGGCCAGGCAGCCGCCCAACATCAGCCAGGATCAACTCAACAAGGCCATTCATAACGAGCAGAATGTCGCCAACATCCGCAAGAACGTGGCGCAGGGCAATCGTAAATTGGTTGACCTCAAACGCCTCACCAATAGCGGATTTTCCGGAATCTCCGTGCAGGTGATCAATCCCGGCAACGCCTATTCGCCTGACACAACAACCTATCTGACGTTCTTTGAGGCCATCGGCCGGCGCTATTCGATCAACTGCAATGTCCTGACGAATGATCTTGATACCATGCGTCCCGATATCGAGGCGATTATCCGCACGATAAGAATGCCAGCCAGCTGATTTAAGCCCTCATATTCGACTGAAGTCTTAAAGCGAAGGTGCGAGACGACAGGCATCGACTGTCGTGCCATCAATGCTATTCTAATGACGCGCGCGGGCAACCGGATGCTTCTGTCGAGGGCTGACAGGGCAACAGGTGAATTCGCCGCGAGCCATGACGCGCCGGTCCGCAAGAAGACCGGTCGGGTGGGCAAGTTGGGGGAGGCGAGTTCGACAGCAGCTGTATCAACGCAATGACGGATAAGGCTCTGCCTTTTACCCGTGGGAATGAGTGTTGCTGTCGTCGGTGACGGGATGTGACGTGCTTTCCACAGGGCGGGGTTTCGTCTCAAGAACGCAAACCGTCAAGAAGACAAAACAGGCATGAAGACAAACAGGAAGGAAACACAGGACATGTCCATGGCGTCCGCCAATAATATGATGGTCGATAAAAATCGGCCCATGACGGCCGAAGAGAAGAAGGTGATCTTCGCCTCCTCGCTCGGCACCGTTTTCGAATGGTATGATTTCTATCTCTACGGGTCGCTTGCCGCGATCATTGGCGCGCAGTTCTTCAGCCAGTTTCCGCCGGCGACGCGCGATATTTTCGCGCTCCTCGCCTTTGCCGCCGGCTTCCTGGTGCGCCCCTTCGGCGCCCTTGTTTTCGGACGCGTCGGCGATCTTGTCGGGCGCAAATATACCTTCCTCGTCACCATCGCCATCATGGGTCTGTCGACCTTCATCGTCGGCCTGCTGCCAAGCGCCAGCACCATCGGCATCGCCGCACCCATCATCCTGATTGTCTTGCGTCTGCTGCAGGGCCTGGCGCTCGGTGGTGAATATGGCGGAGCGGCAACTTACGTTGCTGAGCATGCGCCACAGGGCCGTCGCGGTTTCTACACTTCGTGGATCCAGACGACAGCGACACTCGGTCTTTTCATGTCACTTCTTGTCATTCTGTTCACCCGCACGATTGTCGGTGAAAAGGATTTCGCTGAGTGGGGCTGGCGTGTCCCCTTCCTTATCTCCTTCTTCCTGCTGCTCATTTCGATCTGGATTCGCCTGCAGCTCAATGAGTCGCCGGCCTTCCAGAAAATGAAAGAAGAAGGAACCGGATCAAAAGCGCCATTGACCGAATCCTTCGGCAAATGGAGCAATGCCAAGATCGCCCTTCTGGCGCTTCTCGGCATGGTCGCCGGCCAGGGTGTGGTGTGGTACACAGGCCAGTTCTATGCCCTCTTCTTCCTGCAATCGATCCTCAAGGTCGATGGCTACACCGCCAATTTGCTGATTGCCTGGTCGCTCCTGCTGGGAACTGGCTTCTTCATCGTCTTCGGCTGGCTGTCGGACAAGATCGGCCGCAAGCCGATCATCATGGCGGGCTGTCTGATTGCGGCGTTGAGCTTCTTTTCGCTCTTCCGCATGCTGACGGAAGTGGGCAACCCCGCTCTCGCCAAGGCCCTCGAGAACGTCAAGGTGACGGTGGTTTCCGATCCGGCTGGTTGCGGCGATTTGTTCAATCCCGTCGGCACCCGCGTCTTCACCGCTCCATGTGATCTGGCGCGCGCCTTCCTGACGCAAAGCTCGGTCAAATACACCACTGAGAGCGGACCTGCCGGTCAGCCGGTGAAAGTCAAGGTCGGAACAACGGAGATCGTGTTTGATGCAACCAAAGTGGCTGAATCACGCGCTGCTGTGACCGCAGCCTATCAGGCCGCAGGCTACCCCAAGCCGGGCGATCCGGGCATCGTCAAGATGACGCATCCCTTCGACATCTTCCGCGCCCAGCCAGCGACCATCATCGGCATCCTGTTCGTCCTGGTGATCTTCGTCACCATGGTGTATGGGCCGATCGCGGCAGCCCTCGTTGAGTTGTTCCCGACGCGTATCCGCTACACCTCCATGTCGCTGCCCTATCACATCGGCAATGGCTGGTTTGGCGGCCTGCTGCCGGCAACGGCCTTTGCCATCGTGGCCTCAACGGGTGATATTTATGCCGGCCTGTGGTACCCGGTGGGCTTTGCGCTGATGACCTTTGTCATCGGCATGCTCTTCCTGCCGGAAACCAAGGATCGCGACATCTACGCTGAAGACACGAAGATGTAAGCGCAGCCGTATCGGGCGTGACAATGATCAAACCCGCCGCGTCCGCGCGGCGGGTTTTTCTTTGACGATAGAAATGAGGATATCCGCGCCGCCTCGCCTGACGGGCGCTTATTCCGCCAGCACGCGGGTCGAAGGGAATGTGATCTGCACCATGGTGCCGACGCCTGGCGTGCTGTCGATATGGAAACTGGCGCGGTTCGCTTCCGCGAGCGCCTTGGTGAGCGGCAGGCCGAGACCTGTTCCCTCGCTTTGCCGGCCCTCGCCAGACGCAATCCGTCCAAACGGTTGCAGCGCGGTTTCGATGTCGGTGCCCGACATTCCCCGCCCGCTGTCACGCACCCGGATGGTGACTTCGCCCTCATCCGTCAGGCCGATGGAAACGATCACCTGGCTGCCGGCCCGCGAGAATTTAATCGCGTTCGACAGCAGGTTGAACAGAATCTGGCGCAGCGAGCGCTGGTCGGCAACGATCGGCGGCACCTTGGGCAGGGCGCTGCGCAGGATCACGCTCTGGCGATTGGCCTGTGCCTGCATCGTCGACACGGCCTGCTGGACCACATCGGCAAGCTTCACCGAGGCGAAGCTGAGGTCGATCTTGCCCGCCTCGATCTTTGCCAGATCAAGCAGATCATTGACGAGGCCGAGAATATGCTGGCCGGCGGCATGCACATCGCTGACATATTCGCGGTAGCGTTCATTGCCGATGGCACCATAGCGCTCTTCCCGCATGACCTCGGAAAAACCGATGATGGCGTTAAGGGGGGTGCGGATTTCATGGCTGATCTTGGCCAGAAAATCGGATTTCTGCAGCGAGGCCGCCTCCGCCTGGCGCCTGGCGGCAACGAGACCTTCCTCGGCTGTTTTCCACGGTGTGATATCGCGCAGGACAGCGCAGAACTTGTCCTCATCGCCCGTGAGCGAGACGCGGCCAATGGTCATGAAGAGCGGAATGAGCCCGCCTTTGCGCTCGATGCCCATCACCTCGCGGCCGTCATTGAGCACGCTTGCCACACCGTTGCGCGCCAGACCGTCCAGATAATCGCCGGCGATGCGGTGGCTCGCCGGCGCCAGCAGGCGCATGAACGGATGGTCGGTGACATCGGCGCTGTCAAAACCGAAAAGCGCCTCGGCGGCGCGATTGAGCGACAGGATGCGACCCTGGCCGGACAGGATGATGATCCCGTCTGTCGCGGTATCGAGGATGGCGCGCAGCTCGGCTTCGCGCAGCCTTGCTTCCCGCAGAAGCCGTGCGGTGTCGTCGCTGTCGACGGCCTGCTCCCGTGCTGAGGCTGCTGGTGGTTCAGCCGCGACGGGCAGCGCCGGGGCGTGGGCTGGTGCTTCGGCGGTTGACATCGCCTCCGCGCCTCGATCGTCGGCTTTCGTGACGTCGCCAATCTCCATCTCGCTCGTTGGAACCGGAGGTGGCGTCGGGAGAAAGGCCTTGAGGTCGTTGGCGGATGCGCGCGGCAGACCGATCGGGCCGCCAAGAACGCGCGCAATGGTCCGCAGAGCCGCCGATTCGGATGGTTCGAGCCGACGATCAGGCGCGTGCGGCGTCAGGGTGACGGGGAAGCTGACGACATTGCTCGGCAGCTGCTCGTCAGCGCGATTATCCTCGCGCGCGGGTGCAATCGCAGCGCTCTGCGTGCCAGGCGCCTGCTCATCGCCTGCTGCGGCGTCAGGCATTGGCGCTTCGTCTACCCCAACCAATCCGGCCGGCTCGATATCGCGCGCCACAATGGTGCTGTCAGCCGCCGCCATGTCGCTTGCCGGTGGATCGTCCTTTTGCCGATTATCCAGCACGTCTTCAATCAGGCCGCGACCTGTACCAAACCCGCGAAAGCCGCCATTCTCGGCGGGCGCTGCCGACAAGTCGACATCAAGGCGCTGCGGACCGTCATCAAGCGGCCAGCCGAGGTTGAGGTCGGACCAGGCGTGACGCCGCGACAGGGCTTGCGCCAGCTCCTCATGGCCGGTCATGTTGATGCGCCGGGCGAAAGCGGCAAACGTCTCATCGTCGATCGGCATGGCGCCGGCGCCAACCGCGCTTACGAAATCGCGGGAGACATAGGTGAGAATGCCATCGCCATCAGTCTCCCACACGAATCGTAACGCCGTCTCATGACGGTCAACGATACGCTGTGCCCGCGGTGACAGGATGGGCGACGGCGCCGCAGTGCCCGGCGCGCCCATGGTGTCGGCGCGTGCGTCGATCAACGCTGCTGGCTCGGCCATATCCTCGTCTGCCGCAACAGCCACAACGTCATCTGGCGTTGGCAACCCGGCGGCGCTGTTGTCCGGCGCCGTGGTGGTGATGACATCCTGCTGTTCGCAAACCGTAACCGGTTCTGGAAGCGCATCTGCGGCCATCGAGGGCGTATCGACACCAGCGTCAGCGGCTGCCGGCACACGCTCAGCGCCAGGTGCGGGCGGTTTCGTATCGGCACTGCTCCCGCCTGCCACCGGGCCGAGGGCTTTCGCAAGCCCAGCCGGCCGCCTGGTGGCCATGAGCTCGCTGCTCCTCACCACAAGCACCCGCGTTCCGCCGGCCAAGGTCAGCCGCGTCACCCTGGCGATAAA
>JAKFVK010000229.1 GCA_021732205.1 Hyphomicrobiales bacterium
CAAGGCGTCTGAGCTTCTGACCAAGGCCAGGGTTGGCTCAGGCGTGACGCTTGCCGGCCTCGGCCAGCGCGATGCCGCCCAGCACCAGAACGAGCCCGGCCGCGTGGTACCAGCGGAAGGGTTCGGAAAGGATGATGACCGCCAGCAATGGTGCGAAAATCGGTACGAGGTTGACAAAGACGCCGGCACGCGCAGCCCCGATCAGCTCAACGCCGCGCATGAAGGACAATTGCGCCAGCAGCGAAGGAAAGAACGCCACGAATCCGACAATAAGGAACCCCTTCCACGTCGGTATGGCAGCGGCGCCGGTGGCCACTTCCCAGGCAACAAACGGGAACGACATCAGGCAGGCGCAAAAGGCAATTGCGGTAAAGAACACCAGTGCCGGGACGCCGGTCGGGCGCTCGCGCAGCAACACGGTATAGCCCGAGTAGAAAATGCAACCGATGACCATGAGGATGTCGCCATTGTTGAACGACAGCGTGGCGAGCGCATTCACATCGCCGCGTGCGGCAACAAAGATGACGCCGGCAATCGTCACCGCAACGCCTAGCCATTGAATGGCGCTGGCGCGGGTTCCGTAGATCAGCAGCGCACCGAGGATCACCATGATCGGGATCGACCCCTGGACAATGCCGATGTTGATGGCGGTTGTCTGGTGGGCGGCGACATACATCAGCGTGTTGAAAGCCGTGAAGCCGATGCAGCCCATCAGCGCGATGAGTTTCCAGTGCTGCAGCAGCACAGCGCGATGGCGGATGAGGTCCCGGCCAACGAAGAGGGGCATCAGGCTGCACACCAGAACCCAGCGCAGGCTGGTCAGCATGAAGGGCGAAATCTCGCCAACCGCCAGCCGGCTGGACACGGCATTGCCGCCCCACATCAGACAGGTGAGCGTCAACAAAAGATAGGGGCGGGACGACATCCAGCCATTGGCACGGCGAGCCAGCGCGATCATCTCTTCGCTTTAGGCGCTCATCGGCGCCTTGGCCACTGCTTTTCGCTCATATCTGCCGCGAGGAAGCGGGTTGTCACTTGCGGAGCAGCCGGCCGTCAATGGTCGCCAGACCGGCAAGAATGAGACCAAGGCCTAGAATGTGAGCGGGCAACAGTGCTTCCCCCAGCACGCCGGCGCCCAGGCCGATGGCTGAGGCGGGTATCAGGAATGTCACGAGGGCGGCGTTGGTGGCGCCAGCCCGTGCCAGCACCCGGAAATAGAGAATATAGGCAAGCGCGGTTGAAAAAATCGCCATCGCCAGCGCTGAGGCAAGAGCTGACAGCGAAGGCGCTGCGAGGGCCCATGGCTGGTCGATGGCAAGTGCCGCCGGCAGCATGATGAGGCTTGATGCCACAAGCTGGCCGGTTGCGGTGACCAGCGGCGGTGTATCGCGAAAACGCCGGCCAACCAGCAGGGCGAAGGCATAGGACAGGGTGGCGCCAAGGCAAAGAAGTTGGGCGACAAGATGATGGCTGAGGCCGTCCAGCGCTTCCGGCCCGACAAGGACAACCACGCCAGCAAAGCCCAGCGCGACACTGACAATTTTCAACACGGTCAACCGCTCATCGCGCGACAGAAGGTGTAGCACAAGGACGGTGAAGATCGGGGTTGTGGCATTCAGGATTGCTGCCAGCCCGGCGGTCAAATGGCGTTGACCCAGAAAGAGCAAGGAAAACGGCACGACATTATTCAGAAGCCCGAGCAATAGAAAATCACGCCAGCGCGGCAGATGGGGTTTAAGGCTTTCTCCGCGGAGCGCCAGAACGCCAAGCAGGACAAGGGCCGCGATCACGACACGCTGGGCCACCAACGTCAGTGGCGGAATGCCATCCAGGGCCAGTTTGGCGAAGAGGAAGGTGGCGCCCCATAAAAACGACAGGATAACGAGTGTCAGCCAGTCGGCGCCGGTCATGCGTTGCACGGACATGAGGATGCATCCCCGACTTCGATGCCACGTCAGCGGCTGATGGACGATTGTTGCGTCGTTCACTGCCCTAAGCGGGCTTGGGCTTTGCCGACACCCGTTTCTTGCGTGGGCTGGTGCGTGCGGGCAGGTGTCAGATGCTAAAGCCTTGACATATTCCCCTCGCTAGGCTCGATACGGCGCCCTCCGGACACGCTGCCGGAAGGCATCAAGAAGCTCACAAGGAGCGTTACAGATACCATGGGCAATGTGGTTGTTGTTGGCGCTCAATGGGGCGATGAAGGCAAGGGCAAGATCGTCGACTGGCTGTGCGAGCGCGCCGATATCGTGGTGCGCTTTCAGGGCGGGCATAATGCCGGCCATACGCTGGTCATTGATGGCCAGTCCTATAAATTATCGCTCCTGCCCTCTGGCGTCGTACGGCCGGGCAAGCTTGCCATCATCGGCAATGGCGTGGTGCTTGACCCCTATGCGCTGATTGCCGAAATCAAGCGATTGCAGGCACAGGGCGTCAGCGTATCGGCGGAGCGCCTGCGGATCGCCGAGAACACGCCGCTCATTTTGTCGCTGCATCGCGATCTCGATAAGGCCCGTGAGGGGGCCAATGTCCGCCAGCGCATAGGCACAACCGGACGCGGTATCGGGCCTGCTTACGAAGACAAGATCGGCCGGCGCGCCATCAGACTGGCCGATCTCGCTGATCCGCAGCATCTTGATGACAAGATTGATCGTCTGCTTACCCATCATAACGCGTTGCGGCGCGGCCTTGGTGAGGCGCAGATCACGCGCGACAGCATCAAGAAGGAGCTGCTTGATATTGCGCCTGACGTGTTGCCGTTCATGGATGTGGTGTGGCGCCTGCTGGAGGAAGCGCGGCGGACGGGAAAACGTATTCTGTTTGAAGGCGCGCAGGGGACGATGCTTGATATCGACCATGGCACCTACCCTTATGTGACATCATCGACGACGATGGCTGCCAATGCGGCGTCGGGCTCCGGCATGGGGCCGTCGGGTCTCGACTATGTGCTGGGCATTACCAAGGCCTATACGACAAGGGTCGGCGAAGGTCCCTTCCCCACCGAGCTCTTCGATCAGTTGGGCGAGGAGATGGGCCAACGCGGGCGGGAATTTGGTACCGTGACAGGGCGCAAGCGCCGCTGCGGCTGGTTTGATGCGGTCATGGTCCGCCAGGCCGTGCGCACCGGCGGCATCACCGGGCTGGCGCTGACCAAGCTCGATATTCTCGACACGTTCGATGAGATCAAGCTGTGCATCGCCTATGATATCGACGGGAAGCGCTTTGACTATCTGCCCGCCTCACAGAGCGCGCAGGCGCGTGCCAAGCCGATTTACGAGACGATTGCGGGCTGGCGTGACAGAAGCGAAGGGGCGCGGTCATGGGCCAAATTACCGGCTCAGGCCATCAAATATGTGAAGCGGATCGAGGAACTGGTCGACTGCCCGGTGGCCCTGTTGTCAACGAGCCCCGAGCGCGAGGATACGATCCTCGTCCAGGACCCCTTTCTTGGCCGGTGAATTGTCAGCAAGATAACAATCATGGCCGGAGTTTTGTCGATAAAAAATGATAATCATCATTTTTTTGGCTTTTCGTCTGGTTGTTGTCATGACGTCGGGGTGCGGGTCGGGCTTGTCTACTTTGCATGGACGATGATGCGGGAATGTGGCTTAAAGGGTCATGGTTGATTTTACCGATGTGTTGAGCCGGGCTGTTGCCGGCAAGAAGACCTATGATGAGCGGCGCGCTGTCTATGAGCGGGCGCGGCAGGCGTTGCTTAACCAGCTGCGGGCGCTCGATCCGCCGTTGTCGGAAAGCGATGTGACGCGCCAGCGCCTGGCGCTTGAGGAATCGATTCGCAAAATCGAGTCGGAAGCTTCGACCCTGGCGGCGGCTTCCCGCGCAGCAGCGCTTCGTCGCCCCAGTCAGGGCGTTGGCGGCGCAGCCGCGCCGCCAACCGTGCCGCGCCCATCCGCAGCCGTTGCCGACAGCGCGATGGCGCCGCCCGAGATGGCCGCGCCGACGCCGATGCCTGAACCGACAGCCCCGGCACGCGCGCCGGTTCCGCCCTTGTCGCCCGAGCTTCGTGCCTCACCAATGCCGCCGAAGGCTGGCGAGCCAGCGATGGAAAAATCGGCAACCGATGAGTTCGTCGCGGCGAGCCGTATGTTACCTGCCGATATCACGACCGCGCCGCGCCGCCCTGCGCCCTTGCCAGGTGCGAGCGATAAATCCCCAGCTGATCGCGATCAGCCTGGCGGTCGTACCGCCCCCATCTTCGACAGCCGGATGGAGGCGGATGATGAGGGTGATCCGCTGATCCCGCGTCGTCCGCCGCATCTGCGCAGCGTATCCTCTGGAACACCCCTGTGGCGCCGGCTCATGATGCTGGGATTGATCGTGCTGGCGCTGGCGGTAGCGGGGGCCGGCGGTGTCATTCTGGCTTTGCGCACGCAAGGCAGCGGCGCTGGCAAGGTTGACGTGCCGCAGCCGGCCCCGAATGTCCCGGCCAAGAGCAACGACCGGGTCGGCCAGCCAAATGGTTCGAGCGCGCCGGCAACGCCTGAGGCTGCGCCAAGCGGCCAGATCAGCATCCAAACCGCTGTGCTTTATGACGAGAATTCGCAGAGTACCGGCGGCGTTGATGCATTCAAGGGGAGCGTTACCTGGCGCGTGGACAGCGACAATGGCGCACAGGGACCCGAACGCGTTATTCGTGGCCTTGCCGAAATACCCGAGCGCGGTCTGAAACTGCTGCTGACGATCAGGCGCAATCTCGACCAGGCGCTGCCGGCAAGCCATACAGTCGAGCTACTGTTTGATGTGCCGCCCAATTTCGCCTATGGCGGGGTTGAGAGCCTTGAGCAGGTTTTCATGAAAGCAGCCGAACAATCCAACGGATTGCCGCTTCGCGGCGCGCTGGCGCGTATCACGTCCGGCTATTTTCTCATCGGACTGTCAGCGCTTGGCCCCAATCGCGAGAACAACATCGCGCTGCTGCGCGACCGCCCCTGGATTGACGTCACCTTCCTTTACCGCAACGGGCGGCGTGCCGTCCTGGCGGTGAGCAAGGGCGAGCAGGGCGACAAGATCTTCCACGAGATCTTCGCGCAATGGGGCGGCTAGGTGTTTGATCCCGGGCTTTGATGGTGCAATCTTTTCCTTGGAATGGAGGGAAGCACTATGGGCCAGATTTTACACGGCAGCGCCACCACGACAGAGGCAATCCGTAGAGCAATACAGAATAGT
>JAKFVK010000209.1:0-1140 GCA_021732205.1 Hyphomicrobiales bacterium
GCTACATGCATTCGGATATTGATACGATCGAGCGCATCGAGATCGTTCGCGACCTGCGGCTGGGTGCCTTTGACGTGCTGATTGGCATCAACCTGCTGCGCGAAGGGCTTGATATTCCTGAATGCGCGCTGGTCGCCATTCTGGACGCTGACAAGGAAGGTTTCCTGCGCTCGGAAACCTCGCTTGTGCAGACTATCGGCCGCGCCGCGCGCAATGTTGATGGCCGTGTCGTGCTTTATGCTGATCGCATGACCGGATCGATGGAGCGCGCCATCGCCGAGACCGGCAGGCGTCGCGAGAAACAGATAGCGTGGAACACGGCTAACGGCATCACGCCAGAAAGCATCAAGAAATCGATCGGTGACATCCTGCAATCGGTCTATGAGCGCGACCATGTACGCGCCGATACCGGCCTTGCCGAGGAAGGGGTGCTCGTTGGCCACAATCTCGAAACGGTATTGGCCGACATGGAAAAGCGCATGCGCGATGCCGCCGCCAATCTCGAATTCGAGGACGCAGCAAGGTTGCGTGACGAAGTGAAGCGGCTGCGTGCCGCCGAACTGGCAGTTCTCGATGACCCGCTGACGCGCGGGGACGAAGACGGGGCGCGGCGACGGCGCGGCGGCCCGCAGCGCCCGCGCAAACCGACGCTCGACGAGATGGGGCCGCACAATCGCGAATTGCCGGTGACCCCCGATGGCTTTGCGGCGCCAGCAAGACCCGAGGCCATCGGGCGCTCGACACAGGGGCGGGCGGGAGCACGTAAACCCTATCGAGGACGCTGAATGAGCCAAATCGTGTCGACCATCGCCGAGCTGGAAGCCCTGTACGCCATCCCCAATCTGGCCTCGACCGCCAAGGTAGCAGGCCACATCACGGCGCAATACCGGCGCTATATCGAAGCCTCTCCCTTCGCGATTCTGGCTACGACCGGGCCGGAGGGGCTCGACTGTTCGCCGCGCGGTGACCAGCCGGGCTTCCTGCGCATCATCGACGACAAGACGCTCGCCCTGCCCGACCGACATGGCAATAACCGCATCGATTCACTGCGCAATGTGGTGCGCGACCCGCGCGTGGCGCTCCTCCTTATGATGCCGGGGTCGGGCACGACCATCCGCCTCAACGGCACGGCAATGGTCA
>JAKFVK010000209.1:1650-5170 GCA_021732205.1 Hyphomicrobiales bacterium
GATTCTGCAAAATTCTGTTCCCAGCGCGGCGTCAGCGCGACAATCGGCAACACACCATTGCCGTTCTGATTGGCCGCGCAAAGCTGGCGGGCAAGCCGCGCCCGCACCATTTCAACAATCGCCTGCGGCTGCCGCGAACTGCCGATGGCATCAGCAATGCCCTCGAGAATGGTGCTGAGGTCACGGATCGACACCCGCTCCGTGAGCAGCATCTGCAACACACGCTGGATGCCGGAGATGGAAATCTGGCTTGGCACCAGATCCTCCACCAGTTTCTGCTGATCGGTGGGAATATCCTTCAAGAGCTTGCTGACGTCAGCATAGGACAGGAGTTCCGACATATTGGCTTTCAGTACCTCGGTAAGGTGGGTAGACAGCACGGTCGCCGCATCGACCACTGTCAACCCGCGGAACTGCGCCTCATCGCGCAACGCGTCATCAATCCACGTGCACGGCAACCCGAATGTCGGCTCGATCGTATGCGTTCCGGGCAGATCAACCTGCCCGCCGGACGGGTTCATCACCATGAACTGATTGGGATAAAGACGCCCCGTTCCGGCGTTCACTTCCTTCACCTTGATGACATAGCTGTTGGCATCGAGCTGGACGTTGTCGACGATACGCACCGCCGGCATCACGAAGCCCATATCCCCGGCGATCTGGCGGCGCAGTGCTTTGATTTGTTCGGTCAACCGGTCATCACCTATGCTCGCATCAATCAGCGGCAACAAGCCGTATCCGATCTCGACCCTCAGCTCATCCATCTTGAGGGCAGTGGCGATCGGCTCCTCCGAAGGCGGCGCATTGGCTGCCGCTTCCTCCGTTTTCTCGGTCATCGCCTTGGTGTCGGCCTTGTTCCTGTTCGAACGCGCGACACGGAAGGCAAGCGTGCCTGACGCCGCCGCCAATCCGACGAAAGGAATAGCCGGAATGCCGGGCAGGAGCGCCATCAGCAGCATGACCGCCGCTGCCATGCCAAGCGCGCTTGGATAGTTGGTGAACTGGGTGACAAGCGCAGCATCCGCCGACCCGGTGACACCGGCCTTCGACACCAGCAGGCCGGCGGCGATCGAGACGATGAGGGCTGGCACCTGCGACACCAGACCGTCACCAACGGTAAGCAGCGTGTAGGCCTGCGCAGCCGCCTGGAAACCGATACCCTGCTGTGCAACGCCGATGATCAGGCCACCGATCACGTTGATGAAGGTGATCAGCAGGGCAGCGATGGCATCGCCCTTGACGAATTTCGAGGCGCCGTCCATGGCGCCGAAGAAGGAGGCTTCATCCTCAAGATGTTTTCGCCGCGCCTTGGCGGCCTTCTCGTCGATCAATCCTGCTGACAATTCAGCATCGATCGCCAGCTGCTTGCCCGGCAAGGCGTCGAGGGTGAAACGCGCCGCAACTTCCGCGATACGACCGGAACCCTTGGTGATGACGACGAAATTGACGATCACCAGAATGGCAAAGACGATGACGCCGATGACGAAATTGCCGCCGATGATGAATTTGCCGAAGGCTTCGATCACGGCGCCTGCCGAGTTCGTGCCCTCATGGCCGTGACCGAGAATGAGGCGGGTTGAGGCAAGGTTAAGCGCCAGCCGCAACAAGGTGGAGATCAGCAGCACCGTTGGAAAGGATGAAAATTCCAACGGTTCACGAATGAAAAGTGCGGTCATCAGGATCAGCACCGAGGTGATGATCGAGAAGGCAAGCAGCAGATCAAGCAGCCAGGCCGGCATCGGAAAGACGAGAACGACGATGATCATCATCACGCCGACACCAAGCGCGATATCGCCGCGTTTCAGCGTGTCGACGACATCCGCCCAGTTGAACGGCAGGCGTGATCCCGATGATCGTCCGCTGCTGGTGACACTGACATCGGTCATGCGACATGCCTCGCTCGCCGTAGCGTGATGCCACGGTCAGGTTACCCGGCAATTTTTGCCGGGTGCATGGTTAAGGAAAGGTTAGGATTGCGCGGTTGCGGATCGTCAGGTCGGGTTTATTCTCTTTATGAGCGGACAAACGACCAGCCCTGCCAGGAGTAACATCGCAATGAACCTTCATGCCCTGCTCGCCCGTCGTCATGGCGCTGGCAACCCCGTGCGCGTCGGCCTCATCGGCGCCGGCAAATTCGGCTCCATGTTTCTGGCGCAGGTGCCGACGATGGCGGGCGTCGAGATTGTCGCCATCGCTGATCTCGACCCCGAGCGCGCCAGGACCGCCTGCCGTGCAGTGGGCTGGGACGAAACGCGGTTGTGTCAGACGAGGTTCTACGACAGCGGCAGCCGGTTGATCAGCGAGATGACGCCCGAGGTCGTCATCGAGGCAACCGGCCATCCAGCCGCCGGCATCACCCATGCTCTTGGCGCCATAGCTGCCGGTTGTCATGTCGTGATGGTGAATGTCGAGGCGGACGTGCTGGCTGGAGCCGCTTTGGCGCAAAAGGCGCGCGAGGCCGGGGTGGTTTATTCCATGGCGTATGGCGACCAGCCTGCCCTTGTCTGCGAGATGGTTGACTGGGCACGCGCCGCTGGCTTCACGGTCACGGCCGCCGGCAAGGGCACAAAATATCTGCCGGCGTTTCACGCGTCGACCCCTGACACGGTGTGGCAACATTACGGGTTGACGCCGGACGAGGCGCGGGCTGCCGGCATGAACCCGCAAATGTTCAATTCGTTTCTCGATGGCACCAAATCGGCAATCGAGATGGCGGCGATCGCCAACGGTACCGGGCTGACAGCGCCTGATGACGGCCTCCTCTTTCCGCCTTGCGGCGTTGATGATCTCCCCCACACCTTGCGCGCCAGCGACAATGGCGGCTGCCTGCCCGCTGACGGCATGGTCGAGGTTGTCTCATCGCTTGAGCGCGACGGACGACCGGTCTTTCGCGACCTGCGCTGGGGTGTCTATGTCGTCATCAAGGCGTCAAACCCCTATACCTCTGCCTGCTTTCGCCAGTACGGGCTGAAGACCGACGCGAGCGGCCTCTATGCGGCCATGTACAAGCCCTATCACCTGATCGGCCTTGAACTGGGCATTTCGGTATTATCAGCTGCGCTGCGCCGTGAGCCGACCGGCCAAACACGCCTCTTTGCCGGTGACTGCGTGGCCGTTGCCAAACGCCCGCTCACTGCCGGCGAAGCGCTCGATGGCGAAGGCGGCTTTACCGTCTGGGGCAAATGCATCACCGCCCGGCGCTCGACCGCCTTGCAGGCATTGCCCATCGGACTTGCGCATGGCATCCGCTTGAAACGGCCGGTGTCCGCCGGTGCAATCATCAGCGAAACCGATGTTGAACTCGATGAATCCCGTCTTGATGTGCGCACAAGGCGTCTCCATACAGCGCTCATTGCCTGAGCGTTTCAGCCGCCGGTTCGCGCCAGCAGCCATCACACGGGAAGAAGCATGCACACGCTTTATTCGATGCAGAATTCAGGGAATTGCTACAAGGTTCGCCTCGTCTGCGCCCATCTCGGCCTGCCCCTGACGCTGGTGGATATCGATACGCTGAAAGGCG
>JAKFVK010000046.1 GCA_021732205.1 Hyphomicrobiales bacterium
GTCACGGTCAGCGGCAAACGCTCGGGTCAGGCTGATTTCAGCGGCGAGACGGTGCGGCTGGCCGCGCCCGTCATTGTTGATACAACCGCCCCTTACGATCTGGTGTCGCGAATGCGCGCCAGCTTCTGGGTCATTGGTCCGCTTCTTGCCCGCATGGGCGAGGCGCGGGTATCGCTGCCAGGCGGCTGCGCCATTGGCACGCGCCCGGTCGATTTCTTCCTCGACGGCCTCAAGGCGCTGGGGGCGGATATTGATCTTGACAGCGGCTACGTGGTTGCCAAAGCGCCGAAGGGGCTGAGGGGTGGCACGATCCATCTGCCGCGTGTCTCGGTCGGCGCCACCCATGTGCTGATGATGGCAGCCAGTCTGGCGCACGGCGATACGGTGATCAACAATG
This sequence comes from Hyphomicrobiales bacterium, assembly GCA_021732205.1. Lineage (GTDB taxonomy): Bacteria > Pseudomonadota > Alphaproteobacteria > Rhizobiales > UBA4765 > Raskinella. The sequence goes on from JAKFVK010000046.1 coordinate 398, forward strand.
CGGCGGCGGAGCCGGAAGTGGTCGATCTCGCCCGATGCCTGATTGCCATGGGCGCGCGCATCGAAGGCGCCGGTACGCCGCAGATCCGAATCAAGGGTGTCACGTCGCTTGGCGCTGCCCGCCATCCGGTTCTGCCGGACCGCATCGAGACAGGCACCTATGCGATGGCGGTGGCGATGACGGGGGGCGACGTGTTGCTTGAAGGCGCACGGGCTGACACGCTGGAAACGCCGATGGCGATCTTGCGTCAGACGGGAGTCGAGATAATCGAATCGAATGAGGGGATCCGGGTCATACGCAACGGCCATGGCATCACCGCAGTCGATATCACAACTGAGCCGTTCCCCGGTTTCCCTACCGATCTGCAGGCGCAGTTTATGGCGCTCATGACCAAGGCGAAGGGCGTTTCACGCATCCGCGAGACCATCTTCGAAAACCGCTTCATGCATGTACAGGAGCTGGCGCGGCTGGGGGCGCGTATCACCCTTGACGGCGACGCGGCGCTGGTCACCGGAACCGAGCGGCTGAAGGGTGCGCCGGTGATGGCAACCGATCTGCGTGCGTCCGTGTCGCTCGTCATTGCCGGCCTTGCGGCTGAAGGCTCAACGACGGTCAACCGGATCTATCATCTTGATCGCGGCTTTGAACGCATCGAGGACAAGCTTGGACGTTGCGGAGCACAGATCGAGCGACTGGCGAGCAGTTCATAGTCGGCTTGCCAACTGGCTGATTGGTCGCTATTGCAGCAGGCGTCGGGGCAATGCGGTCCCCCGGCCCTTCCAAGAGCCCGGCTTCCGAAGCCCTGACTTCAAAGCTTCCGGCTCCAAGCACCGCTGGTCCCACCATGGGAGGCCAGCGTTATGCTTGGCAATGAAACGATCACATCCGGCTCCATTTCTGTATCCGCCCTGCTGAAAACGGTCGGCAGTAACAAGGCCCCGCTCATCATCGATGTCCGGCGCGAAGCCGCCTTTTCAGCATCCCACCGGGTCCTGCCGGCGGCACGACGGGCATCCCACAGCGATCCTGCGGCGGCCCTCACCGGCAATACCGCCAACGGCGTCGTCTGCTACTGCGCCCACGGGCATAATGTCAGCCAGATGGCGGCAAGCCGGCTGTGCAGCCAGGGTCAGCAGGCGGCATGGCTTGAAGGCGGCATCGAGGCGTGGGAGGCCGCCGGCGGGGCGCTCATTGCACGCGCCCCCGACGCCGAGGAGCGCTACGGCGCCGGCACGGTGTGGGTGACACGGCGGCGACCCAAGATCGACCGCGTCGCCTGCCCGTGGTTCATCCGCCGCTTTGTCGATCCCCGAGCCCGCTTTCTGTTCGTCGAGGGCGCCCATGTTCTGGCCGTGGCCGCGGAAGCGCATGGTATCGCCTTTGATGTTGAAGGCGCGCCGGTGACACATGACGGCCCGCGCTGCTCGTTCGACACCTTGCTTGACCGCTACGACGTCAATGATCCGCCATTGCGCCGGCTGGCGGACATCGTCCGCGGCGCCGATACGGCAAGCCTCGATCTTGCCCGCGAAGCCGGTGGATTATTGTCGATTTCGCTTGGCCTGTCGGCGCTCGAAGGCGATGACAATGTCATGCTGGAGCGCGGGTTCCACCTTTATGACGGGCTTTACGCCTATCTGCGCTTTGCCGCCGAAGAACCCCATAACTGGCCGCCGAAGGCGTGAGGTCGATAGCCATGGACAGCATTTCACTACCCCCCAAGGCAATAACAGCGCCGGGCTTTCGCGAACTCGTCGCCACCTTCACCAAGATCGGCTTCATCTCGTTTGGCGGCGCCGCCGGCCAGATCGCCATGATGCACAAGATCATCGTCGAGGAAAAAAAATGGCTCGATGAGGAGCGCTACATCCACGCCCTCAATTACTGCACGCTGCTGCCGGGCCCGGAAGCCCAGCAGCTTGCCACCTATATCGGCTGGCTGATGCATGGCGCGCGCGGCGGGCTTGCCGCCGGCATTCTCTTTGTCGTGCCGGGCGCGGTGATGATGCTCGGCCTGTCGTTCCTCTATGCGCTGGGGAGCGGCCTTGATGTCATCGACGGTCTCTTCTTTGGCATCAAGGCCGCCGTGCTGGCCATTGTCGTCCACGCCCTCCTCAAAATTGCCCGGCGCGGCCTCAAGAGCTGGCCATACTATGTCGTGGCCGGGGCAGCGCTCAGCGCTATCCTTCTGCTTGACCTGCCGTTTCCGCTCATCATCGTGAGTGCCGCTGTCATCGGTGCGCTGATCGCGGCGCAAACAGCACCCGTACCCCGCGCCATGGCGGCTGATCCTGCGCCGCCCGGGCGGGCGCGGCGCGCCTTTCAGGCGGCTGTGGCCTGCCTGATCGCATGGTGGGCGCCGGTCGCCCTTGCCGCGCTGCTGCTCGGCAGCCACCATGTATTGGTCGATATCGGCCTCTTTTTTTCGAAACTCGCGGTTGTCACCTTTGGTGGCGCCTATGCGGTGCTCGCCTATCTGGCCCAGGCGGGCGTCGACAAAGGGTGGGTAGACGCCCGCGAAATGATCGATGGGCTGGGCCTGGCGGAGACAACGCCGGGGCCAACGATCCTCGTCAACCAGTTCGTTGCGTTTCTGGGCGCCTGGCGCGCCTCAGCGCCCTTGCCGCCACTTGCCGGAGCAGCGCTTGGCGCATTGATGGCCAGCTGGGTGACGTTTGCACCATCCTTCCTGTGGATATTCGCCGGCGCGCCCTTCGTCGAGGACGTGCGCCGCAACCGACATCTGGCCGGCGCCCTGTCAGGGATCACGGCTGCGGTTGTCGGCGTCATCGCCTTCATCACACTATGGTTCTCGCTCAACGTCCTGTTTCGTGAGCTTGGCGAGGGACACGCCGGGGTGGTGCGCTATTTCTGGGTGCGCCTGGCGAGCCTCGACTTAGCTGCCGCTGCGCTGGCCGTGCTTGCCATGCTGCTGATGTTTGTCTGGCACCGCGGCATCATGACGACGGTTGGTGTTGTTGCGGTGCTTGGTATCATCGTGCGCCTATTGCATCTTGGCTGAGATGCCGATTGCGCCATCGCCCTAACGTCACTAGATCACAAGGACAATCTTATGCGCGCCAACCCAGGCGCCGGCGACAAGGCGGAGATGGCCATGGATGGTCTCAAACTGGTGGCGTTTGATGCTGAAGATCTGGCGATCATTTCAGCCCATCTGCAGGGCGCGACCCTCACCGTTGGCAATCTGGCCTTTCTGCCGCTGGACAAACGCTTTGCGCTGGTCGCCTCGCGTGTGCCGAGCGCCTGGGCGATGAGCGAGGCGCCAGCGCGTGGTGAACCCTGCCAGCAGCGGCGCATGACGGGCATTCATTTCGAGCGCGTGCTGAAGGTCGCAACGCGCGGTATTGACCGCTCGCGGCCCCAGGACAGGCTCGACATTGTGGCGATCGCGTTCACCGCGTCGGATCGCCCGGCCGGACAGGTCACCATCCTGCTTACGGGAGATCGCGATGTGCGTCTCGATGTGGAATGTCTTGAGGCTGCGTGCAGCGATATGGGAAAAGCCGCGCCTGCCGGAGCAGATGCCTGATGCCGGTGAGGTTGAACGCCGCAACAGCTGATTTTGCAGCCGGATTCGCCAATTTCCTTGAAGGGCGGCGCGAGGACAAGGCATCCGTTGATGCGGTGGTTGCCGAGATCATCGCCGCCGTCAGGCACAAGGGCGATGCGGCTGTGCTTGCCTACAGCGCCCGTTTCGACGGCGCGAACGCCAGCACAATGGCGCAGCTGCGCGTCCCTGCGGCGACGCTGGCGGCATCAGCTGCTGGCGTGCCGGCGGCGACATTTGCCGCTCTCGACCTCGCCGCCCGCCGCATCCGCGCCTATCACGAGCAGCAGAAGCCGGCCGACCACGAGTTCACGGACCCGCTGGGCGTCGAGCTTGGCTGGCGCTGGCGCCCGGTTGATGCGGCCGGGCTCTATGTCCCGGGCGGAACTGCCGCCTATCCCTCCTCGGTGTTGATGAACGCCATTCCCGCAAAAGTAGCCGGCGTCGAGCGGCTGGTGATGACGGTACCAGCGCCCGGCGGCAGGGTAGCGCCGCTGGTGCTGGCAGCCGCCCACCTGGCGGGGATCGACGAGGTGTGGACGATCGGCGGGGCACAGGCGATCGCCGCCCTTGCCTATGGCACCGCGTCGCTGGCGCCGGTTGCCAAGATCGTCGGTCCTGGCAATGCCTATGTGGCGAGCGCTAAAAAGCAGGTCTTCGGCGATGTCGGCATCGACATGATGGCCGGGCCGTCGGAAGTGCTGGTGATCGCCGATAACAGCGCCAACCCGGCGTGGATTGCCGCCGACCTGCTGGCCCAGGCCGAACATGACGAGCGCTCGCAGGCAATCCTCATCACCGATCATCCGCCGCTCGCCGCGGCGGTCGAGGCGGCCGTTCATGCCCAGCTTGCCGATCTGCCGCGCCGGGCGATCGCCGCCCCCTCCTGGCGCGATTTTGGCGCTGTGATCGTCGTCGCCCATCTTGAAGACGCCGTCCCGCTCGCCAACCGCATCGCCGCCGAACATCTCGAACTGATCGGCACACAGGCTGAGGCGCTCAGCCCGCAGATATTGCATGCGGGCGCCATTTTCTTCGGCGCCATGACGCCTGAGGCCGTTGGCGATTACATCGGCGGCTCCAATCATGTCCTGCCCACCAGCCGCAGCGCCCGCTTCTCCTCCGGGCTTGGCGTTCTTGATTTCATGAAACGCACCTCGCTGCTACGCTGCCCGCCATCGGCGCTAGCGAGCCTTGG
>JAKFVK010000116.1 GCA_021732205.1 Hyphomicrobiales bacterium
TGATCAATGGCCTGGGGGTCCTTGGCTGGGGCGTTGGCGGCATCGAGGCGGAAGCGGCCATGCTTGGCCAGCCGCTCACCATGCTGCTGCCGGAAGTCATCGGTTTTCGCATGACCGGCAAACTGAAAGAAGGTGTGACCGCGACCGATCTTGTCCTCACCGTCACCCAGTCTCTGCGCAAGCATGGGGTTGTTGGCAAGTTCGTGGAATTCTTCGGTCCCGGCCTTGATGCCTTGTCACTGGCTGATCGTGCGACCATCGGCAATATGGCGCCGGAATATGGTGCGACCTGCGGTTTCTTCCCCGTTGATGGCGAGACGCTTGCCTATCTCGACGAGACGGGGCGCAAGACGGCGCGCATCGCGCTGGTTGAAAAATACTGCAAGGCGCAGGGCCTGTTCCGCACCAAGGGGATGGCGGAGCCGGTCTTCACTGATACGCTGGAGCTTGATCTGTCGACGGTATTGCCTTCGCTTGCCGGGCCAAAGCGCCCGCAGGACCGCGTATTGCTGTCAGACACGAAGAAGGGCTTTCTCGCAGCGCTCGAAGGTGAATTCAAGAAAGCGGGTGAAGCCGCCACACGGTATCCGGTTCCTGGCACGACCTACGACCTCGGGCAGGGCGATGTGGTGATTGCCGCCATCACGTCTTGCACCAACACGTCGAACCCCTCGGTGCTGATGGCGGCAGGTCTGCTGGCGCGCAACGCCGTTGCCGCCGGTCTGAAGACCAAACCATGGGTCAAGACCTCGCTCGCGCCCGGTTCGCAGGTGGTAGCCGAATATCTGAAGAATTCCGGCCTGCAGAAGGATCTGAACAAGCTTGGCTTCAATCTTGTGGGCTTTGGCTGCACGACCTGCATCGGCAATTCGGGGCCCCTTGCCGAGCCGATCTCGAAGACCATCAGCGGCAAGGATCTGGTGGCTGCCGCCGTCCTCTCGGGCAATCGCAATTTCGAGGGACGCGTCAATCCGGATGTGCGGGCGAATTATCTCGCTTCCCCCCCACTGGTCGTTGCCTATGCGCTGGCCGGCTCGCTCCAGGTTGATTTGACGACCGAGCCGCTTGGCACGGGCAAGGGTGGCAAGCCGGTCTATCTCAAGGATATCTGGCCCTCGAACAAGGAGATCACCGCCTTCATCCGCGCCAATGTCACCAAGAAGATCTTCAAGGCGAAATATGCCGATGTCTTCAAGGGCGATGCCAATTGGCGCAAGATCAAGACGCCGGCGGGCTCGACCTATGCCTGGGATGCGACGTCGACCTATGTGGCCAAGCCACCTTACTTCACCGGCATGAGCGCCAAGCCGGTGCAGGTGACGGATGTGCTGGGGGCGCGCACACTCGGTATCTTCAAGGATTCGATCACGACCGATCACATCTCGCCGGCCGGGTCGATCAAGGCTGATTCGCCCGCCGGCAAATATCTGCAGTCGCGCCACGTCAAGCCGCTCGACTTCAACCAGTACGGGACGCGGCGCGGCAATCACGAGGTGATGATGCGCGGCACCTTCGCCAATATCCGCATCCGCAACCAGATGCTGGGGCCAAACGGGCGTGAGGGTGGCTTCACCATCCATTACCCGTCGAAGGAAGAGCTGCCGATTTACGATGCGGCGATGAAATACCGCACGGAAAAGACGCCGCTTGTTCTGTTTGCCGGCAAGGAATACGGCACCGGCTCGTCGCGTGACTGGGCGGCCAAGGGCACCAATCTGCTGGGCGTGCGCGCGGTGATTGCCGAATCCTTCGAGCGTATCCATCGCTCGAACCTCGTCGGCATGGGCGTGGTGCCGTTCACCTTCGAGTCCGGCACGTCATGGCAGAGCCTCGGCTTGAAAGGCGATGAGCGCGTTACCATCCTTGGGCTGGCTGACATCAAGCCACGCCAGAAGATGATGGCCGAGATCACCATGGCCGATGGCGCGGTCAAGAAGGTATCCCTGTTGTGTCGCATCGACACGCTGGATGAGCTCGATTACTTCAAGAATGCGGGGATCCTGCCCTATGTCCTGCGGTCACTGGCGGCTTAAGAACAGGTACGGCACACGGACTCTCACTGTCAGTTGAGTTCCTAGTGACGATAATTGAGCGTAGGGTCATGGCATCGCTTGCTGGAAACGATCCATGACCCTACGACGCTTTTTACCGAACATGTTTGCTGCCCTTGCATTGGCCACGCCGGTTGCGGCGGCTGATCAGCCACGCGCCGTGATTGAAATGTTCACCTCGCAAGGGTGCAATTCCTGTCCGCCGGCCGACCGCCTGGTGGGCGAGATGGTGAATGATCCGAGCATCATCGTGCTGTCCTACTCGGTCACCTACTGGGACTATCTGGGCTGGCGCGATACGCTGGCACTGCCTGAAAACACGCAACGCCAGCGTGCCTATGCGCTGGGGCGGGGGGATCGGCAGGTCTACACTCCGCAAGCAGTGGTTGATGGTGTCTTCCACGCCGTCGGTTCCGACCGTCGCGATATCGAGGCGAAAGCCGTGCGTGCGCGCAATGGTCGTGGTGACGGCGCGCCTCTCAGCGTGCCTGTGTCGGTGTCCAAGGATGGCTCGACGATGACAGTCAGCATCGGAACCGGCAGCGAGAAAGCGCCAGGCGATTGCCGGGTTAGTCTTGTCGAATTCGACAAAGAGCAGACGGTCGCCATCGGGCGCGGCGAAAATCGTGGCGAGACGATCACTTATCATAATGTCGTGCGCGCCAGTCGTGAGATCGGGCGGTGGAGCGGCGGCGCGTTGAAACTGCCAGTTGACGCTAAAACGGACGATCCCAACAAGGGTGTCGTGATTCTGGTTCAGCAGATGTCCAGCGGGTCGAACCCCGGTGTCATCATCGGGGCAACCCAGATCCGCTGATCAGCTGTCCGCGTGCTGCATTGAGTGCGCGGCTCCTCGACCCGTCATTTGCCTCAGGCAGACAAGCCCTTGTCAAACGGCAACATGCGCACCCGCTTGCCGATGGCTGCGGCGACCGCATTGGCAAGCGCTGGCCCGACCGGCGGCACGCCGGGCTCGCCGATGCCGCTTGGTGAGCGGGTCGAGGGCAGGATGTGGACCTCGACAGTGGGCATTTCGTCGAAACGCAACACCTGGTAGCTGTCGAAATTACCCTGGTCGACGATACCCTTGGTGAGGGTTATCTGCGAATGCAGGATGGCACCAAGGCCAAAACCGATGCCGCCTTCGATCTGGGCACGGATGACGTCGGGATTGATCGCGATACCGCAATCAACGGCCGCAACCACGCGTTCAACCTTGATGTTGGCAGGGCCCGTGGCGGTGATTTCGATGACCATCCCCACCACCGTGCCGAAGGATTTGTGGACGGCAACACCGCGAAAGCGCCCCGGCGGCAGGGGCTCATCCCACTTCGCCTTGGCTGCCACCGCTTCAAGGACAGAGCGTTCACGGGAATTGTTCGCCAGGTGCTTGAGGCGGAAGGCAACCGGATCCTGGCCAGCGAGTGCAGCCAGTTCGTCCATCGCGGTTTCAACCGCATAGGCGGTGTGAGTATGCCCGACCGAGCGCCACCACAAGACGGGAACACCGGCGCGCATATTGGTGACCTCGACCTGCAGATCGGGTACGGCGTAGGGCATGTCGGCGGCGCCCTCGACGGAGGTTGGATCGATGCCGCCGCTCACCAGGCTCGTCTCGAATGCCGTCCCGATGGCGATTGACTGGCCGACGATGTGGTGATGCCAGGCGGAAATACGTCCATCGGAACCGAGGCTGGCGCGAAGCTTGTGGACATAGAGCGGGCGGTAGCGGCCGCCACGCATATCGTCTTCTCGTGTCCACATCACTTTGACAGGAGCCCGCCAGCCGATGGCTTTGGCGATTTCGGTTGCCTCGGCGATGATGTCACCATCAGCAACGGCGCGCCGCCCGAAGCCACCGCCTGTCGGCATGACGTTCATCTTGACGCGGTCAGGCGTCAGGCCGGCGATCTGGGCGGCGATCGCCTGATAGAAATCGGGCAGCTGATGGCCGCCCCAGATCTCAAGCGAATCGCCCTTGCGCTCAACGACCGCATCGAGCGGCTCCAGTGCTGCGTGGGCGAGGTAGGGAAACTCGAACGATACATCAATGGCCTTGCTGGCACGCGCCAGTGCTCCTGCAACGTCACCGCGCTTGGCGGCGACCGTCCCCGGTGTTGCCAGCGCCCGGCGATAAGCCTCAACGAGTTCAGCACTGCCGCGTTGCTCGGCCCGGGTTTCGTCCCAGTCGATTGTCAATGCGTCGCGCCCCTTGATGGCGGCATGGGTATTGCTGGCGACAATGGCGACGCCGCGGGCGATGGTAACGACATCGACAACGCCCGCCACCTTGCGGGCGGCGGTCGCGTCAACGCTTTTCACCTTGCCGCCAAACCGCGGCGGGTGAGCGACGACCGCGTACAGCATGCCGGGACGGCGGATATCGATGGTGAAATTGAAGGCACCCGTCACCTTGTCGCGGCCACTCACACGTTGCGTGTTGTCCGTCCCGATCTGCGTCCACTCTGCGGGTGCCTTCAACGTCACCTCGGTGGGAATTGTCAGGCGCGAGGCTGCTTCAGCCATCTCGCCAAAGGTCGCGCGCTTGCCGGAGGTGTGAACGAGGCTGCCGGCCTCTGTCGTCACCTCGGTTGCGGCAACCCCCCAGTGCTTGGCGGCAGCGGAGATCAGCATGGCCCGCGCGGTAGCGCCGGCACGGCGATAGCGCTCCCATGATGACGGAGTGGCGGATGAGCCGCCGGTCAGCTGAAAGGCGCCGCCGACAGTGATATTGCCGTAAAGCCGTGGATTTCCGGCGGCGCCCTCGACCTTGATGTCGGCCACTGGAACGCCGAGTTCCTCGGCCACGAGCGTGGCAATGCCGTGATAGATCCCCTGCCCCATATCCATATGCGCGCTGAGAACGGTCACGGTGTTGTTGCGATCAATGAACAAATAGCCGGCGAAGGGCGATGGGGTGCGCTGCGGCTCGGCATGGGCACGCCCGCCAGCAAGCGATTCTGGCAAGGCAAAGCCTAGCGCCAGCCCGCTGCTGCCGCCAAGCGTTGCCATAAGGAAGCCGCGGCGGCTCGGAGGCGCGGGTCGCGAGGTGAGGAGGTGGAGCATCGTCAAATCTCCCTCAGGCGAG
>JAKFVK010000093.1 GCA_021732205.1 Hyphomicrobiales bacterium
GCCCGCGCACGCAGGTCTTCCGAATAGGCCTGTGTCATCCGTGCTGGCCTCCTGATCCAGCACAGAGACTGAATCAGAACAGAGCTGATTTGGGAATCCCGATTCCGTCAAAAACCGCCGTGCTCTAGGACCGGGCAATATGACCAGTCCACGGGTAAGGCATGAGTATTTCTGTCATCACTTCAACTGTTCCCTGCGCTTCATGCGAGCAGGAAGAGCGGCAGAAGAACATCCAACAAAAACAGGATATACAGGCAAGTCGCGAGGCTGCTGCAACGAAAACGGCTGAGCTTGCTGCCGGGGTTGGACAGAGGCTCGATATATCCGTTTGAAAGACAGGCAGCGGGTCGGTGGACCCGCGCCCGCCTCGCGCTAAGTGATCAGTAGCCGCGACAGGTGCGGGTGATCGGGTCGCCGTATTGATCGACGAGCGGACGCCCGCGCCGATCATAAACCTGGCATTGGGGTGTCGTACCAGCACCGATCAAAGCGCCACCGGCACCACCAATCGCTGCACCAATCAGGGCGCCGCCGCCTGTACCGGTTGCCAGGCCGCCAATCAGGGCGCCGGTCGCAGCGCCAACGCCGCCGCCGACAACCGCACGGTCGCCTTGCGGCGAACCGGTCGTGCACCCGGCGAGCACGAGAAGCGCTGCACAGGCAATAGCCAACTTACGCATGTTTTTCTCCTCAAAACGAAGGCGTCAACGACTAAGTTCTCTAGCTATCAATTTTGGTGGCGCCAAGGCAAAACCCGCAAGCTGCCATTTATTACAACGCATGAGGGGCGAAATGGTTCTGCATGGTTTTGTTTTTTTGGTGATCGCTCAGCCAGCAGGCGAGAGTTTGGCGCAGCTCCTGTACCCGGGCTGGTGATGGCGGTTGCGGCTGTGGTGGCGCTCTTCTGGGCGCAAGGTCGCGTTCCCAACGCTGTCGGAGAGGGGGCGGATGTGCTGCTGCGTCATCTGTCTTTGCTGTTCGTGCCGGCCGGCGTCGGCGTGCTGCAGCATCTGCCGCTGGTTCGTGCCGAAGGGCTCGTCATCGTCGTTACCGTCGTCGCTTCGACGCTTCTGACGATGGCGGTAACCACGCTGGTCTTCTTGTTGCGCGTCAAACATGTCGAAGAGGGCCAGTCATGAGCGGCCATTCTAATCTATGGGTTTATCTTTCAGCCTCGCCGCTCACCTGGCTTGGCGTGACGCTGGCAGCCTATCTGGTGGGTGATACCATCTCGACGGCGACAAAACGCCATCCCATGGCACATCCCGTCCTGATCGCGGTCGCGCTGATCAGCGTCCTGCTGGTCACGACCGAGACCGGGTACAGCGCTTATTTTCAAGGGGCGCAGTCCATCCATGTGCTGCTTGGCCCGGCGACGGTGGCGCCTGTGTTGTTGCGGTTACTGTCTTAGAGCAAGTCGCGTATACGGAGCATGCTCTAACCTCAGGCCGCTTCAGCATGGGCAGGATTTGATCCATTGGGCGGTCGTCCTTCCGCCAGCGTAGGGGAGCCTGCGGCCTGTGACGGCGGGGCGCTGCTGGCTGCGATCAACGCAAGGTACGCCTTGCCTGCCAATGGTTTGGCGAAAAGATAGCCTTGAGCAAAATGGACGCCCCTATTGCGTAAATAGTGCAGTTGTTCTCCGGTCTCTATTCCTTCGGCGACAATTTCCATCGTTAGCGAGCGCCCAAGCTCGATCAGGCTGTCGATAATCGGCGAACCGGTGTTGGAACTGGTGATGGTGTCGATGAAGAGTTTGTCGATCTTGATCTGGTCCATGCCCAGCGTCTGCAGGTAGGCAAGTCCGCCATGCCCCGTGCCAGCATCGTCAAGGGCGACCTTGCATCCCAAATCCTGCAAGCCCTTGATGGCGAGCTTGGCCCGCGCCAGATTGGGTAGAGGATAGCGTTCGGTCACCTCGAAGACGAGCTGGCTGTAGCGCATACCGCCGGTTGAAAAAATATGACGGACGTCGTTGACCGTGGCAAAATCGGAGAAGTGATCGGCGAACAGGTTGATTGCCATCTTCAGCTGCGGGTGCGTTGCATACACTGCGCCCACCTCGTCGCGCACCTTGTTCATCAAGCGTTTTGTCATCTCAACCGCGAGCCCTGATTCCTCCGCCTCGCGGATGAAAACTCCTGGCGGTACGATGGCGCCGTCAGCCTTGCGCCAGCGGATCAGGCATTCGCAGCCGACGAGCGCACCGGTCTGGATGTTGAAGACCGGCTGGTAATAAGGAATGAATTCATCGCGCCTTATGCCGCGAGCGATGGCATCCTCCACGGTGGGCTGGCGCCAGATCGCCTGCGCAATGATCAGAAAAAACAATACCCCCAGCAATCCCCCGCCAAGATCGACAATGACTGAGAGAATACGGGCGCTGTCGAGTGCGGTTTCCATCGCAACGTTCATCGAAACGTGGATTGGAAAATGCTCTGAAGTTGCAACAGCGGACAACGTCGGCGCGCTGTGCCGGCGATCAGCCGTTTTTGCCTTCCCGTCCCAGACCGGCAAACGCGCGATCATGGTTCCATCGTCGAATGCGAGCAAGCCGACGACGTTGTGCTTCCATTCGGCCGGTACGTAATCCAGTCGCTGGAGATCAAGAACGATACTGGCGATCAGCATTCTGTCGCCGTCAGTGAAACTGACGTTAAGCAGGCTGCGTCCGGCATCGCTGACGGGGCTGAGGGCGACGGCAAGATTTTTCTGGCTGGCTGGGCGAAAGCGCAAACCGATATAGTTGCCGGCGGGAATTTCACTCGAGCTGCACAGGGTGCGCCCGTCCGGGCCGAGGATCAGGATGCTCTTGGCGGCCCGCGCATCGAAGGCTGCGGCTGACAGTCGGGATCGCTCATTGGAGCCGCAGGATGCATGCATGATATCGCTGACGCCAGCGATCACGTCAGCCGCTTCCGACAGCAGACCGTCAATATGGGTGAGGGTGCGCTGTGCCGTATCTTCAAGCCGCTGTTCGGCAACATTAAATGTGTGCGTCCGCAACACCCAGCGCATGCCCGATACAGGCGCCAAGGCCAGTACAACGGCGCAGATCAGCAGACCTGAATTGATAATGGCGGCTCGCACCGATCCCCCCTTGCGGCGCGATAATGCCTGAAAGGCGATTAAATTCTGCTTAAATGGTTTTGGTGGAATGCGGTGGTTGCGGCAGGCTTGGCTGGCGGAGGCCGCCATTTTCCATCAAGCGACGATTTTTACGGTCTATGCGCATTGTCGAGCGCAAAGAAATCCGCCTGACGTGAGATCGCTGCGCGCAGGTGTTGCTGATACTCGATCCTTGTGATTTCAACGGCGCCGAACTGGGACAGGTGGTCGGTCAGGAACTGCGCATCGAGCAAATGATAACCTCCCGCCTGCAGGCGCTCGACGAGATGGACCAGTGCCGCCTTGGAGGCGTCGGTCGCGCGATGAAACATGCTTTCGCCGAAAAAGGCAGCGCCGATCGCCACACCATAAAGCCCCCCGACGAGCGCCCCGTCGCGATAGCACTCCACCGAATGGCAATACCCGCGCCGATGCAATTCGCCATAAAGATGGCAAATACGCGCATTGATCCAGGTGGAGGGTCGGTCAGGAGCACGTTCGGCGCAGGCCGCCATCACCGCGTCAAAAGCGGTGTCGACGCGTAGCTCGAAGCCCGCTGTGCGCAGGGTGCGACGAAGGCGGCGCGGGATGTGAAAGCTCTCAAGCGGCATAATCCCGCGTTTTTCCGGTTCAAGCCAGAAGAGGCCGGGATCATCGGCGGAATCAGCCATTGGAAACATGCCGACCGCATAGGCTCTGAGCAGGATATCAGGCGTTATCGCCGCATCGCTCGATCCGGCTGACACGGATCACTCGTTTGATGGCGCGGCGCCATCCTTCAGATGCTTTTCCAGCCAGTGAATATCGTAATTGCCGGCGCGGATATCCTTGTTGCGTACAAGATCGCGGAAAAGCGGAAGCGTGGTGTCGATTCCATCGACGACGAATTCATCAAGGGCGCGCTGAAGGCGATTGAGACATTCGTGGCGATCGCGCCCCGCGACGATCAGCTTGGCAGCCAGGCTGTCGTAATAGGGCGGGATGACGTAACCCTGATAGGCGGCTGAATCGACGCGCACCCCCAGACCGCCCGGCGGGTGGAAATAGGTGATGCGCCCGGGAGAGGGGCGAAATGTGTGCGGATGCTCGGCGTTGACGCGGCACTCGATCGCATGGCCGCTCCAGGTCACGTCGCTCTGGGTCACTGACAGGCGACCGGTTGCCGCAATCAACAATTGCTCGCGTACGAGATCCATACCCGTCACCATTTCGGTCACCGGATGCTCCACCTGCAGGCGCGTATTCATTTCAATGAAGTAGAATTCGCCATTCTCGTAAAGAAACTCGATCGTGCCGGCACCACGATAGCCAAGCTTCTGCATGGCGCCGGCGACGACGCCGCCGATTTTCGTCCGCTGGTCGGGAAGCAGGGCCGGCGAGCCGGCTTCCTCCCAGACTTTCTGGTGGCGGCGCTGCAGCGAACAGTCGCGCTCGCCCAGATGGATGGCGCCGCCCTGGCCATCGCCCAGCACTTGCAGCTCGATGTGGCGCGGCTTGCCGAGATATTTTTCCATATAGACCGAGTCATTGCCGAACGCAGCGCCCGCCTCAGCCCGGGCGGTGGCAAGGGCGTGGGGCAATTCCTCAGCGTTGTGCGCCACCTTCATCCCGCGTCCGCCGCCGCCGGCGGTTGCCTTGATCAGCACCGGATAGCCGATATCGCGGGCAAGGGAGGCTGCCTCGTCCTCATTCTCGACCGCACCTTCGGAGCCTGGAACAACCGGAATACCCAATTGCCGGGCGGTGCGCTTGGCCTCGATCTTGTCGCCCATGATGCGGATATGATCAGAGGTCGGGCCGATAAAGGTGATGCGGTGCGATTCGAGGATTTGTGCGAAACGGGCATTCTCCGACAAAAAACCGTAGCCGGGATGGAGCGCGTCCGCGCCGGTGATTTCACAGGCAGCGAGAATGGCGGGGATGTTCAGGTAGCTGTCGCGCGCAGCCGGCGGGCCGATACAGACGCTCTCATCGGCAAGGCGCACATGCATGGCGTCGG
>JAKFVK010000135.1 GCA_021732205.1 Hyphomicrobiales bacterium
TGCCGACCATTGCGCTGGCTATCGGCTGGATCGGTTTCATCGCCCGCCTTGTGCGGTCATCCATGCTGGAAATTCTCGGAGAAAACCATATCCGCACCATGCGCGCCTATGGCCTGCCGGAGCGTCTCATCGTCTACAAATACGCCTTGAAGAATGCCTGCATCCCGACCATCGCCATCCTTGGCCTGGGTATCGGTCGTTTGCTCGGCGGGGCCGTTCTGGTCGAGATCGTCTTCTCACGGCCGGGCCTCGGACGCCTTGTCTATGACGCGATTGCAGCGCGCAACTATCCCGTGCTGCAAGGCTCGGTGCTCGTGGTGGTGCTGCTGTTTGTGTTCACCAATCTGCTTGTTGATCTGTCTTATTCGGCCATTGACCCGCGCATTCGCCGCCGCGCCGAGCGCGAAGGCATGCCCAAATGAACGTGTTGCGCGCAACGTGGAAGATCCTTACGCAGGTTGCCCGCAGTTTCGGCGGCGGGCTTGGATTGATAATCGTGCTGACCGTGCTGTGCAGCGCGGCCTTTGCGCCGCTCATCGCCACGCACGATCCTGATCGCATCGACGTCCTGCATCGCTTTGCAGCCCCGACGCTTGAGCACATCATGGGCACCGATCATCTGGGCCGCGATATGTTCTCGCGCCTTGTTCATGGCTCCACGGTGGCGATGACGGTTGCGCTCTGCGCCATTCTCTTCGCATTGATGAGCGGTACGATCCTGGGTATCCTTGCGGCCTTCCTGTCGACCAGGGCCGAGCGCCCCATTCTGGTCTTGTTCGACGTCATATCCTCCTTCCCGAGCCTCGTCCTGGCACTTGCCATCGTCGGGGTGTTCGGCGCCTCGACCAGTCTGGTCATTATCGTTGTGGGCATCACTCTGCTGCCGCATTTCGGACGCGTGGCGCGCGCGCAGGTCCTGACATTGAAACATGCGCCCTTTCTCGAAGCTGAACGGCTGCTGGGAGCATCGACAATGCGGATCATCTTCGTCCATCTGCTGCCCAATATCGCCGGGCCATTGGTGGTGCTGGCATCAATGGATATTCCACTCGTGATCACGATTGAGGCAGGGTTGTCGTTTCTTGGCCTTGGCGTCAGGCCGCCGCTCGCCAGTTGGGGCACGCTCATCCAGGATGGCTATCAATTTCTCTCCCAGAGCGCCGTGCCTGTAACGGTGGCGAGTGTCGCGCTTGGAATTGCGACACTCGGTTTCACGCTCTTTGGCGAAGCCTTGCGCGATGCGGTCGATCCCAGGCTGGCACGGGCGCATTGAAATGACCCTCTCGCCACTCATGCAGATTGAAAATCTGTCGGTTGATGCGGCGACCGAGCGCGGGACGGCGCATCTGTTGCGCCATGTCACCCTCGATATCGCTCGTGCGCGTATCCTCGGCGTTGTGGGCGAATCGGGGTCGGGCAAGTCAACGCTCGCCTCGTGTCTGCTGCGGCTGTTGCCCTCTAACGTCACGCGGGTCGAAGGGCGCCTGATCTTCGATGGCGTCGACCTCATGACGCTTGATGCTGATACCATGAATGCCTATCGCGGCCGGCGGATCGCCATGATCTTCCAGGACCCGATGACGGCACTCAATCCGCTCTTTACCATCGGCACGCACCTTGTCGACGTACAGCGCCGCCGCGATTCCGGGATTGACCGCGAACTGGCGCTGGCGACGGCGGAAGCCATGCTGACGACGGTTGGCGTACCTGATGCCAGGCTCAGACTTGGCGCCTATCCGCATCAATTGTCGGGTGGCATGCGCCAAAGGGTGATGATTGCCATGGCGCTGCTGGTCGAGCCTGACCTTCTGCTTGCCGACGAGCCGACGACAGCGCTTGATGCGACGATTGAAGCACAAATCGTGCAACTTTTCGAAGAGCTGAGACAGCGTTTTTCCGGATCGATCGTGTTGATCTCGCATCATCTGGGGCTCGTCGCCGAACTCTGCGATGATCTGTGCGTCATGTATGGCGGCACCGTGGTCGAGACCGGACCGGTGGCGGATGTGGTCGCCGATCCACGCCATCCCTACACGAAGGCGCTGCTTGCTTGCGAAATTGATCCGGACGGTGACGGGCCGCTGCTGTCGATCAAAGGCGACGTACCCGATCCAGTCAATGAAGGCGGGCAATGTGTTTTCGCGCCGCGTTGTGGCCATGTCATCGCCGGCTGTCTTAGCGGCCAGCCGCCTTTGCGGGCGATTGGCGAGGTGCGCCAGGCTGCCTGCATTCGTGCCCTTGAGACGCTCCCATGACCGGCCAGCCGCTCATCGCCATGACAGGTATCAGTGTTGTCTACCCCGGTGGCGTGCGGGCGCTGGACGATGTGACGCTGGAGATCGCAAGAGGTTCGGTCGTTGGCCTTGTGGGTGAATCGGGTTCTGGCAAGACCACCTGCTGCCGCGTGCTGACCAATCTCGTCGAACCGACGTCTGGAACTGTGATGATAGACGGCGCGCCGCTTGCTGAAATCGTCGGTCGTGGCGATCTTGGGTTTCGCCGTCGCATCCAGATGCTGCTTCAGGACGCTGTCGCCTCGCTCAGTCCGCGCCTGGCAGTCAGCACGCTGGTTGAAGAGCCGCTGCGCATCCATGGCGAGCCCCTCACCGAAGGACGGTCACGCATCACTGAGTTATTCCGTCGCCTTGGTTTGCCCGCTGATATCGGCAGCAAGTATCCGCACCAGATTTCCGGCGGGCAGGCGCGGCGCGTGGCGATTGCGAGGGCGCTCGTCCTGCGCCCCGAGGTCATCATCGCCGACGAGCCAACGGCTGGTCTCGACGTTTCGGTTCAGGGTGATCTGCTCAATCTGCTGCAGGAGCTGCGCAAAGAGTTTGCCCTGACATTTCTCATCGTCAGCCATAATCTGTCGGTGGTGAGACGCATTACCGAGCGGACGGTCGTGATGTATCTGGGGCAGATCATCGAGGAAGCTCCCACATCGCAGCTTTTCGCGGCGCCCGCCCATCCCTATACTGCGGCCCTTCTGTCGACCAATCCCTCGCTTGATCCGCGCAAGCGTCAGGCCCGCATTGTGCTCAAAGGCGAGATACCTTCCGTCGTCAATCCGCCATCGGGCTGTCGCTTCCATACGCGTTGCGCTCATGTGCGGGAGCGTTGCCGAACCGACGTGCCACAACTGCGCCTTGCCGGCGAGGGTCGGCAGGTGCGCTGTCATTTCCCGCTCGCGGGGATCACATGACGATCACCCGCATCCGGGCAACGCCGGTCAATCTGCCGCTCGAAGCGCCGTATCTGTGGTCGTACGGCTCACTCGCCGGTTTTTCCAAGACCATCGTCGAGGTTGAAACCAGCGACGGACTGATCGGGCTGGGCGAAGCCCCCTCGCCTGCTGCGGCCCGCCTTATCGAGACCGCGTTAGCACCGCGCCTCATCGGCCGCGACCCTTTCGATGGTCAGGGCGCGGAGGAAGTCTGCGTGCCGGGCTGGCGCGGGCTTGGAACCGACGTTGATTTCGGGCTGGTGCGGGCATTTGCGTCGATCGATATGGCGCTGTGGGATATCCGCGGGAAAGCCTGGGGACAGCCTGTGTATAAATTACTGGGCGGGGCGCATCGTACGAAGATCCCCTTCACGGACTATTTTGCGTTTCGTGGCAAGAATGGAAGCGCCGGCGGCGAAGCCAATATCGAAGCAATTGTCGATGACTGCCTGCGGCTCAAGGGCGAATTCGGCACGACGATGTTCGAAGGCAAGTTTTCCGACGTCCCACCGACGCGCTCGATCCGCCTGATCGAAGCGCTGCGCGATGCACTGGGACCGGAAGCATTACTTCGCATTGATTCCAACAAAGCCTATTCGCTGACCGAGGCGCGGCGTATCGCCAGCGCGATCGCACCCCTTGATATCCGCTGCTGGGAGGACCCGGTTGGCAGTTTCGAGGAGATGGCGGCCTTGCGTCGTCACTGCGCCATTCCCTTTTCAGTGCATACGCCTGATCTGCGCCGTGCAGTCGCGCTTGGCGTGCCTGATGTCATGTGTACCGACATTTGCGTTCATGGCGGCATAGGTCGCACGCAGCGCTTTATCGCTGCTTGCGAAGCAATGGGTGTCGATTTCTGGTTCTATTCAGGCGATTCAGGGATCACCAGCGCCGCCTATATGCATCTGGCAGCTGCCACGCCCCATATTCGCGAGCCAAGCCAGTCCCTGTTTCGCCGGCAGCCCATCGACGTCATCAATGAAGGACCGTTCAGGCCGCGCCATAATTGTGTCGAGGTGCCGCACGGACCAGGCCTCGGTGTGACATTGGCGCCCGACAAACTCGCCTATTGCCACCGGCATTTTGTCGACAATGGCGCCTTTGACAAATTCCACGATCCCGCCCGCCCCGGCGTGCTCAGACGTCTGCCACTTGTGTGAAGCCTGAAAGGTTGCGTTATGGATGAATACAAAGCGATGCCGCCGCTCTACATCACCTATTTCAATCGCTTCGATGTCGAGGCGCTTGGCATGACGGATGACGATGTTCTGACGGCAATCGAGGGTCAGCTGCGTGTGCAGGGCAAGGGCGAGGCGGTGATAGAACCCCGCATGCATCTGGAGCCCGGCATGGCGCGCGGCCATTTCAACGTACTGCGTGGTTCGCTCGGCGGCGAGGTCAATGCGGCTGGCGTCAAGGTCGTTTCCGATTTTTACGACAACTACCTCCACAACCTGCCTTCCGAACTGGCGATGCTGATGCTCTTTGATCGTCATAAGGGTGTGCCGACAGCAATCATTGACGCCTCCGCCATCACCGACATGCGCACCGGCGCCATCACCGCGCTTGGCGCCAAGCATCTGGCACGGAAAAATTCCAAAATTCTTGGTCATATCGGCGCCCGCGGCACCGCCTACTGGAATGTGCGGTTGATGGACAAGCTGTTTGATTTTGATGAGATTCGCGTTCACTCGCGGCGCAAGGAGAGCCGCGATGCCTTTGGCGAGCGGCTGTCACGCGATCTGAAGAAGAAGATCGTTGTCACTGACGACTGGGAATCATGCGTGCGTGGCGCCGACATCGTTG
>JAKFVK010000238.1 GCA_021732205.1 Hyphomicrobiales bacterium
ATATGGCGGTCAGAGGCAATGCCGCGCACGGGCAAACCACAAACAAGCAAAACGACCAGCAGGTATTCCAGAGCGCGATGGTTCATGACGTGTCCTATGTCTACCTATTTAACGCATCGACGGCTGAAACCGCCGCCCGCCGCCTTACTTCGCATTCGCGCAACGCTGAACGGTCGCGCGCCCAGAAGTGCAACACCGCCCGCTCGCTCAAAGCCGTGCTGCCGACATTCGTTGGCGGTGCGCAGGGCAGGCGAGCCGCTTCCGGCAGTGCGGGACCCGCCAGATTGGTGTGGATGAGCGGGCGCTCATCTCGGGAGCAGCCGGACACGATCACTGCCAAGACCGCAATTACTATTTTCAGGGATGGCCGCATTGCGCGCCTCCAGTTCATTAACCTCTTGTTTCAGTCGGGTGATTTCAGCGGCAGCCGCGCTGTCGAGCTGCTGACTGACCTTGATCTGTGTGAGGCGGGCCTCGGCGACCCTCGCATTCGATAAAGCGATCTCCGCTCGCCAATGTGCGTCGCGGGCGGTGTTTGCCTCGTCCCGAGCGGTCGTGACCAGCTGCGCGATTATCGCCATTGCTCGCCAGGCACCGAGCCCGGCGAGTGAAGCCAGGCCGGCGACAGTGAGAAGGACAAGACCAAAACGGCCGATACGCCCGAGCAAAAACTCAATCATCGCTGCTCTCCGCGCGCGGCGGACGTACGGGCGTCCGTTTCTTTACTGTCGTTCTCCGGCCGGCGAGTGCGCGCAGGTCGAAATGACCGACGCCTTGATAAATGCCAAGGAGAGAGGCGATCAGGACCACCATCAGCGGGACAATGATCATCGCCATCTCCTGCCCAAGAGCCATGGCGCCGCCGATAGCGCTCCAGGCCAGGGCATTATTGACCAGCGTGAGACGCTTCGTGTAGCCGCGCGATGGCTTCAGCACTGCGTTATCGGGTGACATGCCGCACCGCCCACATGACCGCCTCTTCGATCTTGGTATGGGCGATCGATAGTTCCCGACTGTCGAAACGCTCGCCTTCCGGGTCCGTCCCTCCAGCCTGGTGGAGCAGGGCGATGAATTCGCCGCCTACATCCTTCAATCTTACGACCAAGGCTTTCTCGTCCTCGGTCAGCAGCCGGTAGGAATGGCGCATGGCATTATTCCTGATCCTCTGCCAGCCGGTCGCGTCCACGTACTCGCTCATGTCACACCACCGCTGCCTGAAAATGCATGCCATCACGACGTTGCGGTGACCAGTCGCCACCCCAGTTCCAGCCTTCCGCCTTGAAGGCTTCGACAACACGCTTGTCCATGGCGGGCGTCGGATCACCAAGACCGTTGCGGTCGGGGTCAAAGTCGACCGCACAGCCATAAGCGTGCATGGACAGCCGCGACGAGCCGCGCATGGCGCGCCATATGTAGCCGCCGCCGATGAGATGCATACCGGCGATTTCGATCGCCTTCTGGTTTTTGTCAAACGCCGTCCACACCGCGTCAAGCACGCGGGTGAGGCTTTCGGCGCAGCGCTTGTGGATGCGGATGGACCTGATCTTCAGCCCATGGTCCCAGCTTGCGACCGCGCGCCAGGGAAGGGGAACCGTGACCAGGTTGTCGCGCTCCCATTTCGGGTCCGGGCCAGCTGCGCCTTTTGAAATACGAATGTTCGATCCGTAGAAACCTGCGGCTTCACTCTGGTGTGGCCAGTGCGACATGAGACCCTCGCGCGTTGCAATTGCATCGCAACGATGCGGAGTTCTCCTGACGGGATTGAGGGGACGCTGTCTCCCGCACGCGTCTACCGGCTGACTTTTCTGTTATTCAGCCAATCAATCAGATCGATCTGACGCTCATCGTTCACCCGCCTGGCGCGCGCCGTCAAGACCGGCGTGCCAGCGGCGAGCCTGCTGACGGTACGATGCGATATGCCAAGCTCGCGGGCGATACGCCCATTGCTGGCACCGTTCTTGCGCGCGAATGCCGCGAACCTGTGCAAAGCCGGCGTGGTAAACGGCACGCGCGGGACGTCGATACGTTCAGGACCAAAGCGCTCGCACAAAAGACGGGCCGCGTCGGCTCCAATAAGGTTGAGATCAAGACCATCGCGCCATTTTTTCGGAATATATAGACGCGTCGCGCCGAATATCCGCGACAGGTTCCACGCGGCGTTGATCCCGACCTCGGCGGCGATCGGCTGCAACTCGTCAACGAAGTCATCGACGCGCGGCTCAATCATCAAACGGCCCGCCGTCAAAAACATGCTTCGGCTGGCGCACCCGGTCCATGATGGTGACGAGCGTGCCGGATTTGACCACATAGACCGCGCCATCGATCTTGATGGTGTAATCGCCACCCCCGAGCCGCTCGGCCATGTTGACGGGGCGCGCCAGACCGGCGGCGATCGCCGATCTGACCGCCTCGACGTCGATGCCGGCAACACGCTCCAGAAAGCGGATGAGGGCGTGGTCGCTGACACTGATCATGTCCCGGCCCTCTCCTTGTGGCGGGCGAGCATTGCTTTAAGCCCCTCGGTCACCTGATTGGCCTGGGGCGCCGTCAGCCATTCCGGCGACGCAATACCCGTCTGACGCTGCACAAAGGCCTGAAGCGCCGCGCGCGAACCATCCGTCAACGCGCCCGAGCGAGAGAGATCGCTCCACAGCGCGAACACCTTGCGCACATGCGGCTTGCCGGATTTCTTGAAGATGTTTTGCGCATCCTCCTCACCCGAAAACCGGTTTCCACTTTTCGGGGAGGATGCGCGGGCCGCGCTGCTCGTCTTCGGCTTCCAGCCCAGACGCTTGAATTCCGCCAGCAGGCGATGAAGCTCGCCCTCGCTGCAATCGCGCGCCGATACCTTGCCGGTGACGCGGCGCATAATGGCGCGGTAATTATCGTCGGCGAGCCCAAGCTCTTTCTTTGCGATATGGACCTTGGCGAGCAACGCATGTCGGGTGTTCCCGACATGCGAAGGAAAAGATTTGGAACGCGTCATGACCGGCCTCCTGTGCGAAAGGAGGCCGGCCATGAATTATGCAGTGAGCTTGTTCCTGGCGGCGCGAAACTCGTCGAGAACCAGACCAAGAAGCGTTGCCAGCCGATCCGGCGAGACGAGGGCCATGGCGCGGCCTTGCGGGTCCGCGCATTGCGAGATGAGATCGTCAATGGCGCCAAGTGCATCGAGCGCCCGGTCGAGCCGATCAAGGCCTTCGTATGGCTGGAAGGCATCAGACATGGGCTACCCTTCCACTCTTGGCGCCTGTGCCCTTCGTGGCGAAGGAATACTTCCGCAGACGGCGGTTTTCCACTTCGAGCGCCCAAGCCTTGAGCTGAAGATATTCGATATAATCCACCATCTCGAAGCCCTGCCATTTGACGATGGGATTGCTCACAGTGATCTTCGGCATCGGCGGTTCGGGGTCGGGCGGCTGCTGAATTGCGCGCGCCGGAATGGCTTCGCCTTTGCGGAAGTATCGATCCAGCACATCCGCCGCCTCGCGCTGGTAGAGTTCCAGAATGGTGCGAAGCTCCGGCTTGACCTTGGCCGGATTGATCGAGGCTAGCCACATGGCAAGACGGCTCCGCGGAATAGAAAACATCTTCTGGGTGCCACCACCCGTAGGTGCCGCCATTATGGCGGCACCATAAATGCCCTTGCGGGAATTGATTTTTTTGCGCTGAGGCTCCTCGTGCAAGCCGAGAGTTGCGCAGAGTGGCCTCAACGGCATCATTTCGGCATCTGCCGTTACGATGGCCGTCAATTCGTGCCCGTGAAACGGCACCTTTACAATGTTCATCATCGTCTCCAACGGTTGAGGGAACCTCGCGGCTCCGGGAGTTGAAACCATTGCCGTTGGACAATGCCCGCATGCCTTTAGGGCTTGCGCCCATTGGACATTCGCATGCGGCTCCCGGAGTATCGTGTGCTGAAGACGCGACATCGGGGCGTGACCGCCAACGGTAATGATGCTGCGTTTCGCGTTTCAAGGCTTGACGAAGCACATTAACCATGGCCCGATTTGCGTCAGAATTCAAGACGGAGAATGCAGGATGGCGATGGTTGCCTGCCAGGAGTGCAGCGGACAGGTGTCGAGCACCGCTTCCGCCTGTCCCCACTGCGGGGCGCCGTTCAAGAAATTCATGCCGAAGCCGAAGGGCTTCTGGGATCATTTTTCCGAGGACCGCATTCGCGCCAAACAGGCGGAAAGCGACGCCAACCTGAAATCCTCGCTCGCCGGATGCCTGAGCATGATCGTGCTCTTTGGTCTTCTGGTCTTGCTGGTGATGATGATTTTCTGACCGGTGCGCTGTTGATGCCTTCCTGAACGGGATGCTCATGCGCGCCCTCGTTCATCGTGCACTTGTTTGGCGGCAGCGATCGCCTCGCGACAAATTTCATCACCGCTACTGCTGTCGTCGAATTCGACCTTCCTTCCGCCGAAATCGAGCTCGACAGAGAAGCCGGGACCGGCCTCGCGCAACGCCATGGCAAGAGCGCCGGCCAGGCCGCTGACCACCTGGGCCAGCGCGATCAATGCACTCTCCTGCTTCATACGAGCCCCCGCTTCCTGGCTATCCAGGCCTGCACCACGATGATCTGGGCGCGGCCGTAGACGATCGGTTCCTCGAAATCGCAGGCCGATTTCGGCAGCCACACGGCCGTGGAACGGAGGCCGCCCGCCGAAACGAAGACAGCGTCATCCGTGTCGGTGTGGATCATGAGCTCGAGGGCGATTGCGTCGTCATGTCGTGGGCTGAAAACGGTCATTCGGCGAACTCCGGGATGTGATGACGGCCGGCGCGACCAATGTGCAGGCCAAGCGCGGCGCTGATCGATAAGAGGCCGTATTTTCTTTGAGCGATGACATGGCCTGGCGCGTCGGGTCCGCCTGACGGATCGTCGCGGTAGAGCGCTTCGACGAGATCGGACATCGTGCACGAACCGCGCGAGAGCATGGCGATCAGCAGGTGACGGTGCTGCGCCGGCATTATCGCCACGACACCGTTTCGTGCCACCC